>CAVCDC010000015.1:0-36307 GCA_963600865.1 Firmicutes bacterium CAG:103 | reverse complement strand
AGCCCAGCATCTCGTCGTGGTCGTCGCCCTCGGGGATGGCCGTCACCTCGGATGTATGACCACCCACATAGTCCTCGATGGTGGTCTGCTTGCCCGTGAGAGGATTGCCGTTGATAAGACGCACATGGTCAGTGGTTTTCAACTGGTCGGCTACAAAACTACTCAAAGGTGTGCCCACCAATACTTCGGCATAGCCGGGAGTCTTCATCTCGCTTCCGGCCACGGCCACCTTCTTGCGCAAGTCTACCTTGCCAGTGAGGAAAAGTCGGCCGAAGAAGATGACAGCCGCTGGGTCTACCGTCCATACCACCTCGCCTTTGTTCACGGGCGCGATGTTGTTCACCTGTACACCCACGTTGCCTGCGGGGCAAGGACCGTCGAACACGTTGAGTTCCACATTCTTGGCGCCTTCGAGAGCTGCGCTGTGCTGCTCCACTCCCACTCCAAGATAAGTTTTCGCAATCTTGCTCAAGGCCGTCAAACCTGTTTGGAAGGCTTCCTCGTTGCCAGCAAGCTCCTCCTCGAAGTTGGCGGCAAGCGGCATGTCGCGGAGAGCGGAAACGAAAATTGCCTTAGGCTTGGTGTCGGGAGTTGTCGACACAGCATAAGGCAACTGGTTGATGTAGCCGAAGAGACCAGCCTCAAGTAATGACTGCTTGATGGCATTGCCGTCCAATGCATCCACATTCTTCTTACCAAAATCAGTAGAGGTCTGAACTGCATCTGGTTTCACCTTCACGCTGAGTACCTTGCGACGCTCACCTCGTACAATAGCAGTGACTTCACCGCTTACTGGGGAGGCAAACTTCACCTCTGGGCAAGCCTTGTTGACAAACAAGGCATCTCCGGCGTTGACATGCTCGCCCTCGCGAACTACTACCTTGGGAGTGACACCCTCGAAAGCACCTGGCACGAGCGCATACTCGGCCGACGGAGCCACCTTGAGCGTTACATCCTTGGAAGCCTTGCCCGCAAGGTTAATGTCCAAGCCTTTACGTAACTTAATTACATTTGCCATAACTACACATTAAAAATTTATGTTTATTTGATTTTCGCCGAAATGATATGATTTCACTTGTGAAGACTTTTTCACAAAAGTCAAATAATGGTGCAAAAATATAAAAAAAAAGCGATAGCGGAAAGAAAACTTGTGATTTTATTCGGTTTTCACGCAAAAATAATGTACTTTTGTGCGAAATTTCAAACTGCTGTAACATCTGAAAACATTTAAACATATATTCAACGCGATTGTATGGAGTGTACTGGTGCTCTATGCTATCCTTCTTGTGCTGCTGCATGTGCCGGCAGTACAGAGGGTGTTAGGGGAAAGTGTAGCCTTAGCTCTTGCTGATAAACTTGGTACAAAGGTTGAGGTAGGGAACGTCAATCTCGGCTTTTTCAACAGACTGATTGCGGATGATGTTAACATCTATGACCAACAGGGGGACAGCATGCTCTATGCAGCACGTGTCTCCGTCAAACTGGATTATCTTCCCCTGGTGCAAGGCCGTGTGGAAATATCCTCTGCCCAACTCTTCGGATTGAAAGCCAACCTATACAAGAATACGGCACTAAGCAAACCAAATTATCAGTTTGCTTTAGACTCGCTTGCCTCCAAGGATACCACGAGGCATACTCCTCTTGACCTTCACATAGGGAGTCTTATCATCAGACGTGGTGCCGTGAAGTATATCCAACGGGATGCGGAATGGAAGAAGGGAGTGCTCTCGCCGAAGCATCTCATTGTTAGCGGACTCTCCGCACACGTTATTGTCAACCACGTCACTGATACTACCGCCAATATTCAGTTGAAAAATCTCGCCTTCCATGAAGGGGCAGGACTGCAAGTCGAGTCGTTACGTTTTACTCTAAAGGGTGACAAGGAAAAGGCTACGCTCAGCAATTTTTGTCTGAAAATGCCTGCTACTTCTGTCGAACTGGACAATGTGTCGGCACAATATCGCTGGACGGATGGGAAACCTGATTTTAATACCCTTTATTACGATGGCAATGTGTCTCAGTCGAAGATAACCATCTCGGATATTGCCTGTTTAGTTCCTGTTCTTAAACCATTTGACGAGACAGCATATCTAAGTGGACATTTTTCTGGTACAACTTCTACATTGACATGTTCTTCCATCAATTTCCGAACAGGGTCGGGTAGCATCAATCTGCAGGCTGGGGGCAGCGCAGACTTCAAGCGGAAAACATGGAGTGTAGACCTTGCCAATCTCAATGTGACACAGCAAGGAATTGATTTTGTCGCTTCCATCGTTGGTAAGAGGACGGCAGTCCCCACGCAAATGAAACGCCTCGGTACCATACATCTCAGTGGCAAAGCTCAGGGATACGCTAACGGACTGTCTGCAAAGGGAAAGGTGGAGACGGATGCAGGAAATGTGAGACTGAAGGTTAAGAAGAACGGGGAACTTATGGAGGCGCATGCCGCTACTGACGGGGTAGACTTGGGACGGATACTTGATAGTAAAAAATGGGGAAATGTTGTGGCTGATATCACTTTAAAGGGAATGCGTGACAACCTCGCAGTAAAGGGGAGTGTAGCTCGGATAGAATATGGTGGGAACACACTGAAAAATATTAAGGCAGACGGAGCTTATCATGACGGAACCATCAGTGGTAATGCATCCATTGCAGATAGAAAAGCTACGCTGAATGTCATTGGAGACTATTCCACACATAGCAGGCTGTACAATGTCAAGGCGCACATTACTCACCTGCAACCGGATATCTTCGGACTTAAAACAGCCGACCATTCTTATGTCTTGAGAGACATCAGCATCAGTGCCAACAATAAGAGTAAGGACGGATATCTCGATGTGGAAGCTCCCTTTATGAGTCTCTTTGTGAGAGGGCAGTATAATCCTGCAACGGTCTATGCCTCTGTGGCAAACCTCGTTGCAGATAAAATCTCTACACAACCGCTTTTCAAAAAGCAACAAAGTGGAAAAGACAATGACTTCACACTGCAGGCAAACATCACGTCAACAGAGATACTCCGCCGTATGTTTGGCGTTGACCTGGTGGCTGAAAGTCCTATACATATCAGTGGCAACATTTCGTCTGCGCGAAAAGATCTGAACCTCTACGTCAGTGCGCCTGAAGTAAGATATGGGGATAAATCGTTCAGTGGAATAACACTTGACGTGAATACTGTTGGCGACTCGCTTATAACGAACGCTCGCTTTAGACAGGGGCCGCATGATGCAAATGGTCCTTCTTGTCAGTTGTGGGCAACGGCTGCTGACAATATGCTCAGTACGCAGTTCGATTATGACAATCACTCAGCTAAACTGCCTCTTAGCGGAAAGCTCAAAACTTTGACCCAGTTCTTACGTACGGAACAGAATACACCTGCTGCACATATCACCATTTGTCCGTCAGAAATCATGCTTGGGGAAACGAAGTGGGATGTATTGCCGGCTCATATTACTTATAGGAAAAATGAGTTGACAATGGATATGTTGACTCTCTCCCACGATGACCAACACATCATTGTAAACGGAAGGGCGGCTAAGGGAGATCAGGATTCTATTGTTGCAGACCTCAAGGGTGTTGACGTGGCGTATGTCCTTGATCTTGTCAACTTCCATTCTGTTGACTTTGCCGGAAAGGCTACTGGAAAGGCGGTGGTAAAATCCATCTTCGGAAAGCCGGATGTCTATGCCGACCTGAATGTCGACCAGTTCTCTTTCGAACAGGGTCCTATGGGGGTGCTCCATGCCCATGTAGCGTACGACAACAAGGAAGAGCGCATCAAGATCAAGGCTGAGGCTGACGACGGTCCGCAGCACATGACTTATATAGATGGATACGTGTCTCCCAAAGAGAACTTCATCGACTTGGGTATCAACGCTGAAGGGACAAGTCTGAAGTTTATGGAGAGTTTCTGTGGAAGTTTTATGGATCAGGTTGAGGCTTGGTGTGATGGAAAGATGAATGTAGTGGGTGATCTTAGCAGCATCAACCTTGTAGGTGATGTTACGGCTCACGGTTCCTTACACATGAAACAGCTTGGAACAACGTATACATTTAATAATGTGAAAGCTCATGCCGTGCCTGATGAAATTCAGTTGCTGGGTGATTCTATCTGCGACCGGGAGTTTGTGCCTTCGCGGAAGGGTAGAACCATCATGGGGCACTATGCGACAGTAGAAGGAGCTATTCATCATAAGCACCTTACCAAACTGAGCTATGACCTCGATATAGACGCACACAATTTTCTCGGTTTCGATACGCATTCTTTCGGAGAGAATACGTTCTATGGCACTGTGTTTGCCACAGGAAAGGTGGATATCCACGGCAAGAGCGGACAAACTGTCATCAATATAGATGCCCAGCCAGAGCAGGGCTCCATTTTCGTTTACAATGTGGCAAGTCCTGACGCTATCAGCGACAAGAATTTTATTCACTGGCACGATGTGACACAGAACGGGTATGTCTCTTCTTTGAATGGTAACGGCACCGCAAGGGAAGAGGAAAAGGACGGCAACCTAAGTTCTGATATACGTATCAACTTCATGATAAACACATCGCCACTACTTACACTCAAACTCGTAATGGATGAGCAGACGGGCGACTACATCACACTCAATGGTAGTGGCGTGATAAGAGCCAACTATTTCAACAAGGGAACGTTTGACATGTTTGGCAATTATGTCGTGGAACATGGAGTCTATAAACTTACCATACAGAACATTATCAAGAAAGATTTCGAGTTTATGCCTGGTGGAACCATTTCCTTTGGAGGTGATCCGTATAATGCTCCGCTTGCATTGCAGGCTAAATATACGGTTACAGGAGTACCTCTCAGCGACTTGAATATCGGACGTTCATTCTCCAGTAACAACATACGCGTGGACTGTCTGATGGACATCACGGGAACGCCGGGTGCTCCGAAGGTAGCATTCTCTATGGACTTGCCGACAGTTAACAGTGATGCCAAACAGATGGTGTATTCTCTTATCAACTCGCAGGAAGAAATGAATCAGCAGGTGCTCTATCTGTTGAGTATAGGGCGTTTCTATGCACAGCGCAACAATAATCAGAATAGTCAAGAGGGTACGCAGCAGAGTCAGACTTCTCTCGCCATGCAGAGTATTTTGAGCGGTACCATATCACAGCAGATTAATAATGTACTGTCTTCTGTCGTGAACAGCAACAAATGGAGTTTCGGTGCAAATATCTCTACGGGTGATGAGGGCTTCTATAATGCAGAATACGAAGGTTTGCTTAGTGGACGACTGCTCAACAACCGACTACTCTTTAATGGACAGTTCGGATATAGAGACAATGCAAATACAACGCAGAGTTTCATCGGTGACTTTGACTTGAGGTATCTTATTTTCCCAAACGGAAACCTTTCAGTGCACGTATACAATCAAGCGAATGACAGATATTTTACTCGTAATAGCCTGAATACGCAAGGACTTGGTATTATCATGAAGAAGGATTTCAATAATTTCTGGGATCTCTTCGGTATCAAAAGAAAAGAGAAAAAAGTAAAAAACGAAAAGAAGTAAAAACAATAAGCCCACATTGCTACTTGCAATGTGGACTTAATGTTTTAGTTCACGACGTTGATAGGATTCCCTTCGATAAAAGCCTTGACATTGGCAGCTACCTGTCTGTTAAGACGGGTACGTGCTTCCAGTGTGGCCCAGGCGATATGCGGCGTGATGAAAGCGTTCTTCTCGCGCAGCAACGGGTTGTCGGCCTTGGGTGGCTCTTGCTCCATTACGTCAGCACAATAGGCTGCAAGATGGCCTTTATGCAAGGCATTGGCTACAGCCTGTTCGTCGACGAGCGCTCCGCGTGCTGTGTTTACCAAGATAGAGCCTGGCTTCATGAGCTGTAGAGTTTCTGCATTGATAAATCGGTCGTTGTCTTCGCAGAGTGGGCAATGGAGTGTGAGGATGTCTGAAACGGCAAGGAGCCCCTTGCGGTTTACTTTCGTAATCCATTCTGGCAAATCGCTGGAGTTCTTGCTCGTGCATGCATAGACGTCCATGCCGAAATCCTTTGCCAACAGTGCTACTTTACGTCCGATGTTGCCTAATCCCATGATGCCGAAACTTTTTCCTGCAAGTTCTACAACAGGAGTATCCCAGTAACAGAAATCCTTATTATAAGTCCAGCGGTCGTTGCGGTTTTCTTCGGCATAATGTTCCACGCGGTTGGTGACAGCGAGAATCAAGGCAAACGTCATCTGTGCCACACTGTCTGTACTGTAGGCAGGCACATTGGTGACAACGATACCGTGCTTCTTGGCCGCTTCGATGTCGACGATGTTGTAGCCCGTTGCCTGTACCCCGATGTATTTGAGTCGTGGCAGTTGACTAAGGGTTGCCGCATCCATCATCACCTTGTTGACGAGCACAACGTCTGCGTCTTTGGCACGTTCCACCTTCTCCTCGTCGGTGGTGCGCGAATAGACGGTCAACTTGCCGAGCGACTCTAAAAGATGGTAGTCCAAGTCGCCCGGGTTGGCAGCATAACCGTCCAGTATAACTATATTTATCATATGTTAGTATCTTGTGTCACAAAAAGTAGTAACTGTGCGCATGAGGATTAATAGCTGCGCGCAATGATAACGCGAGCTACAGAGGGTTTCCCGCTCACCATGTCCACACCTGGAGTCTGCTCGTAGGCGAATGGCACGCAACGTATGGTTGCCTGCGTTTCCTCTTTGATACGAGCTTCTGTCTCTACAGTGCCGTCCCAGTGGCAGAGGAAGAAGCCGCCATCCTTTACGCGCTCTTTGAACTCGTCGTAGTTGTCGCACTCATAGACATGAGCGTCGCGATAGTTGCGTGCCTTCTCGAAGATGTTCTGCTGGATTTCGTCAAGTAATGTCTTAACGCGCTCAACGATGCCGTCGAAGCTGACGGACTCCTTTTCGAGAGTGTCGCGGCGCATGATTTCTACGGTGTTGTTCTCCAGGTCGCGTCCACCCATCACGAGGCGTACAGGCACACCTTTCAGTTCGTAATCGGCAAACTTGAATCCTGGGCGTTTGTTGTCTGAGTTATCATATTTTACGCTGATGCCTGCTTGACGAAGCTCGTCGATAACAGGTTGTAGCTTGTCGGAAATCTGCTGCAGTTGTTCGTCGCCCTTGTTGATGGGGATAATAACCACTTGTATCGGGGCAAGCTTAGGAGGCAATACCAGACCATTATCGTCGCTGTGCACCATGATGAGTGCTCCCATCAGTCGGGTGGAGACACCCCATGAGGTAGCCCAGACATACTCAGGCTTGTTGTCTTTATTAAGATATGTCACATCGAAGCTTTTTGCAAAGTTCTGACCTAAGAAGTGGGATGTTCCACTCTGCAGAGCTTTGCCGTCTTGCATCATTGCCTCAATGGTGTAGGTGTTCAATGCACCTGCAAAACGCTCGGTTTCACTCTTGACACCTTGGAGAACAGGCACACCCATGTAGTTCTCTACAAAGTCAGCGTACACCTTCAGCATCTCTTGTGCTTTTGCCTCGGCCTCTTCCTTGGTAGCGTGTGCGGTATGTCCCTCTTGCCATAGAAATTCTGATGTGCGGAGGAAAGGACGTGTGCGCATCTCCCATCTCATCACGTTACACCACTGGTTGCAGAGTATAGGCAGGTCACGGTATGAGTGAATCCAGTTCTTGTAGGTGTTCCAGATGATGGTCTCTGATGTCGGGCGTATGATGAGTTCTTCCTCCAGTTTAGCATTGGGGTCTACCTCAACATCCTTGCCGTCTTCAGTAGAACGCAGACGATAGTGGGTTACCACGGCACACTCCTTGGCAAAGCCAGCTACGTGTTCAGCCTCTCGCGAGAAGAAGTTCTTCGGAATGAGCAGGGGGAAGTAGGCGTTCTGTACACCTGTCTCTTTGAACATCTTGTCGAGCTGTTGCTGCATCTTTTCCCAGATGGCATAGCCATAGGGCTTGATAATCATACAGCCGCGCACGGGCGACAATTCGGCAAGGTCTGCCTTTGTTACCAGGTCGTTATACCACTGGCTGTAGTTGTCGGCACGCTTGGTCAAATTCTTTAGTTCTTTTGCCATTTTCTTATATGTTTTTGTTTTCTTATACCTATTATTATAATGTTATTTCTCCTTAGATGCATGATTGCTATTTAGGAGGAGCCTTTTAGTGCATTTCTTTAGGAATATACAAATTCTCCAAAGTTTGTTTTTTCGCTTCATGTAGTCATTTTAGGGATTTCCGCCCAGCAAATAGGTGATTTCCCTATAGACTTGTCGCTAAATAGCACTAATTTTGCTTGCAAAAGTACAAAAAATATTAGAAAAACCTTTCGGGTTGTAGAAAAAACGTTACCTTTGCAAGTAAATAATTAATAAAATAGGAGAAACAAAGTATGAAAAAGATGAAAATTACGGCAGCAGCCCTTTCTTTGCTGCTTGTCATGGGAAGTTGTAGTACTAATACGGGTACTGGTGCAGCCATAGGTAGTGGAGCTGGTGCTGTGCTCGGTGGTGTTGTAGGCGGTTTGCTCAATAATAGTCATCGTGGAACTGGTGCCTTGGTGGGTGCCGCTATTGGTGCTGCAGTCGGTGGTGGCGCTGGAACTCTCATTGGCAAGCACATGGACAAGGTGAAGGCACAGACCGAGGCACAGGTGCAGAACGCTACTGTGGAAACAGTGACCGATGCCAATGGCCTCTCTGCAGTGAAAGTGACCTTTGATTCTGGTATCCTTTTCAATACAGGCAAATATAATCTGAGTACCAGTGCAAAGAACGATCTCGCCAAGTTTGCTACTGTCCTCAAAGGTAATACAGATTGCCAGGTAGACATACAGGGCTATACAGACGCTGTCGGTGGAGATGGTGTAAACTTGCCACTTAGTGAAAACCGCGCCAAGGCAGTGTACAACTATCTTACTTCTTGTGGCGTAAGTGCTGGACAGTTTAAGAATGTCCAGGGATTCGGTTCTTCCAATCCTGTTGTTAACACACAGGATGCGTGCGCACAGAACCGTCGTGTAGAGGTTTATCTCTATGCTTCGCAAGCAATGGTAGACAAGGCAAACAGCGGTACGCTGAACTAAGTCTCTGCCGAGGTATCTTAAAGGAGGTCCTGTAGCTGAATTAGTTTCAGAGCCTACTTTTATAAAGATGTTTTTACAAAATGAATATCCTCAAGAGAATAAGGAAAATATGCCAATGGGTGGTGGTGCTGTTTTTCAGCACCACCATTCTTGCTGTTGTAGCATATAGGTTTCTGCCTGTTTACTTTACGCCTCTCATGTTTATTCGCTGCTTTCAGCAAGTGGCTGATGGAGAAAGTATTACGCTTCACCATCACTGGGTGTCGAAGGATAAAATTTCACGACATATGCCTGTTGCCGTTATGGCGAGTGAAGACTCCAGATTCTTGAAGCATCATGGTTTTGACTTCGAAGCCATCCGGCATGCTGCACGCAACAACGCCAATGGTGGAAATGTTCACGGAGCCAGCACCATCAGTCAGCAGACTGCAAAGAATGTCTTTCTCTGGCCAGGACGATCCTGGACAAGAAAGGGATTTGAGGCATACTTCACATTCCTCATTGAGATGATATGGAGCAAGCAGCGCATCATGGAGGTTTATCTCAACAGCATCGAGATGGGAAACGGAATCTACGGGGTAGATGCTGTGGCCGAGTATCATTTCAACAAGGAGGCAAAAGACCTGTTCAGAAGTGAATGTGCACTCATTGCCGCCACGCTCCCCAATCCTCGCAAGTTCAGTTCGCTGAACCCCAGCCCCTATATGAAAAAGCGTCAGAGGCAGATAGAACATGAAATGCGCTTTATACCAGCCTTCCCAGAGGAGGGCGATGATGTGGATCCTTCTACCGCTGTAGGAGGATATAAGGGGAAATGATTTCAAACAAAACAATCCAATCGACCAATATACTCCAATTGACAGAGAATGGACATACTCAAAGACTTAAACGAAGCGCAGCAGGCGGCGGTAAAACATATTGACGGTCCCTCGCTCGTAATAGCTGGTGCAGGATCTGGTAAGACACGAGTGCTTACCTATAAAATAGCTTATCTTTTGAGCAGGGGCATGAAACCATGGAACATCATGGCACTGACCTTCACCAACAAGGCCGCACGAGAGATGAAAGAGCGCATAGGGCAACTCGTAGGACAGAACCTCGCTTCGCATCTGTACATGGGGACATTTCACAGTATCTTCTCGCGCATCCTCAGAGCGGAAGCTCAGCATGTAGGGTTCAATAGCAATTTCACCATCTATGACGAGGCAGATTCCCGTTCTCTCTTGAAAACGATAATCAAGGAGATGGGACTTGACGACAAGGTGTACAAGCCCAATGCTGTCCACTCACGTATCTCGCTCGCGAAGAATAGTCTTGTGGGTCCCGAGTCTTACATCAACGATGTCGACAACTTCAAGTATGACGCAAGGTGCAATATGCCTTCTCTTGGAAAAATATACGCTGCATACGTGCAGCGCTGCAGACAGGCGAACGCCATGGATTTTGACGACTTGTTAGTGCTAACCTTCATTCTCTTCCGAGACCATGACGACATTAGGAGGAAGTATGCAGAACGCTTCGAGTTTATACTTGTCGATGAGTATCAGGATACCAACCATGTGCAGATGAATATCGTCATGCAGCTCTGTCAGGAGAGACAGCGTATATGTGCCGTCGGTGATGACTCGCAGAGTATTTATAGTTTTCGTGGAGCCAACATTGACAACATTCTGAATTTCAGACGAAATTTTGATGACGCTAAACTGTTTAAACTGGAACAGAACTATCGCAGTACGCAAACTATTGTCAATGCTGCCAACAGCCTCATCAAGCACAACCAGAACCAAATTCCCAAGGAGGTATATAGCAAGAACGCAGTAGGGGAGAAGATCGTCTATAAACCAGCCTATAGCGACCGGGAGGAGGCGCACATTGTGGTCAATGACATCAACCGCATCAAGCAGCAGGACGGATGTGAATATAGCGATTTTGCTATTCTCTACCGCACCAATGCGCAGAGCCGCGGTTTCGAAGAGGAGTTGAGAAAGCACAATATTCCGTATCGCATCTACGGTGGTCTGAGTTTCTACCAGCGAAAGGAGATAAAGGATGTCATCTCTTATCTTAGGTTGGTGGAAAATCCGGACGACGAAGAAGCGTTCAAGCGTATTGTCAACTATCCAGCAAGGGGTATAGGTAATACAACTATTGCCAAGATCTCGGCTTGCGCCTATGCCAACGCTGTCAGTTTATGGCAGGTCGTTTCTAATCCTGTACACTACGGATTAGAAGTAAATAAAGGAACTCTTACAAAACTGGAGAAGTTCAGAGCGCTTATATCCAGCTTAATCGAGCGTGCGCAGACTCAGGATGTCTATCAGTTAGGAGAAGCTGTTCTCTTGGAAACAGGCATCAATAAAGACATTTTCGATGGCTCTCATGATGAGGACTCGCTTGCACGCCAGCAGAATTTGGAAGAACTTGTGGGAGGTATGCAGGAATTTGTTGCCGACAAACAGGAGCAGGGACTGGAAAAAGAGGTCTATGTGGCAGACTACTTGCAGACAGTTGCCCTCATTACCGACCAGGACAGTAAGGGCGACAGCGATGCTCAGAGGGTGTCTCTCATGACCGTTCATGCCGCCAAAGGACTGGAATTCAGGACTGTTTTCATTGTAGGGTTGGAGGAGAACATCTTTCCTAATGCCATGTCGGCTGCCTCCATACGAGAACTGGAGGAAGAACGCCGTCTGCTCTATGTGGCCATCACAAGGGCAGAGCAACACTGTATCATCACCAATGCGCAGAGCAGGTGGAGATACGGTAAGATGGAGTTTGACAACCCGAGCCGTTTTATCAACGAAATCGATCCGGCTTTGATTGATGACCAGGGCGAAAGGGCTACTCTCTTCGGAGGTGATGAGGATGAAGACGATAGACTGGATAATTCTGACAACTACCGTAACAACCACGAAAATGTTCCCATTTGGAGCAACTCCCGTAATAGCAGAGGGCAGGAGGTAACGCCTCAACCCCAAAATGAGTCAGCATATAATTCGCACTTCAAACCTCTAAGAAGTGTTGAGGCTGCAAGACGCATGAATGGACAGGCAAGGTCAACTGCCCCATCTTCCATTCAATCGAAATCCATTTCGGCTTCTCCAGCAACAGGTGAACAAGTCGCACTGAAAGAAGGCATGAAGATTGAGCATCAGCGCTTTGGTATAGGTACTGTTGTGAAAATGGAGGGTAAAGGGGAAAATTGCAAGGCTACAGTTCATTTTGCCAATAGTGGTACAAAGCAACTTTTGCTCAAGTTTGCTAAATATAATGTAATAGGTTAGCAGTGATTTTCAAATGGCAGTCGTCGCCCCCTTTTACTTATATAGCTCATTTGTATCTAATGGATAGCAAAACTGCCAAGGTTAGAGCAATAAACTGCCTTAGTTAGGGCAATAAACTGCTATAGTTAGGACAATAAACTGCCTTAGTTAGGGCGAAAAACTATTTTGGTTAGGCATTTTCCGTATAAGGGCTTAGAAAAAAGTGAATTAGGCTCGGTAAGTGACTCCTGCTGGCTTCTTACTAAAGGGGTTAATGTACTTGTCAGTAATTTATCTGATGTAGAAGTCCTGAGTCAAACCAGCATACCATGCGGAACGTTTGCCAGTGGAATCTTGTAGCAGTTCGGTAGTTTCTGTCGCTTCTATGCCTGGATGTAATCTGCAGAATGTCATGAGGATACGCTTGGGAGATTTTCTTTCAACGGTCTTGACGAAACATTTCCGTATTGGGTAAAATCGATTTAGCGAAGCTTCTAAGATCAAACTCTCAACGACATTAGTGGGTACAATGACCGAAAAGCTTCCGTCTTCCGTTAGTAATCTGTTGACGCATTCAAAAAGGACATTGAAAGGAAGACTTGTGGCATGTCGTGACTGAGCACGCTGTGGGTCTGGACTTTGTAGAGTCTCAAGAAAATAGGGTGGGTTGCTCACAATGGCATCATATCTGCATTCGGCATGATAATCCTGTAAGCTGCAGCAAATGATTCTAACCCTCTTGGCAAAGGGACTTGCATTTACATTCTCAGAAGCTTGCTGGCACGCCTCTCCGTCGATGTCTATCCCGTCAATCGTTGCCTTCTCGAAACGCTGAGCCATCATGAGAGCTATCAGTCCGGTACCTGTCCCGATGTCGAGAATATGATGCCCGCCAGGTGCCCATGCCCCAAGCAATACGCCATCCGTTCCCACCTTCATGCCGCAACGGTTTTGGCGGATGACAAAATTGCGAAACTGAAAGTCGCCATTTACAGCATTCCCGTTTTGTCCTGATTTCATATTCTTTTCCATCTCTGCGTTCTTTTTTGATAGAAACGTATATTTTTGCAAATTATTTTACAAAAACACAAAAAACATAACTGTTTGCAAGAAATAATATGCTAAAACCTATCATTATTCAATAAAAAATACCTACCTTTGCACGAAATAAGACAATAGCGACAGTTATGGAAGTAGCAATAGTAAAATACAATGCAGGAAACATCTACTCCGTGGTCAATGCTATGAGGCGTTTGGGCATAGACCCCATTCTCACTGACGATGCAGAACGGCTCAGGAAGGCAGATCGCGTGCTTTTCCCTGGACAGGGGCAGGCAAGGGAGGCCATGGAGTATCTGAAGGCACATCGCCTGGATCTTGTCATAAGAGATTTGCGTCAGCCTGTGCTTGGCATCTGTGTAGGACAACAGCTTCTCTGCCGTCACTCAGAGGAAGGTGATGTGGATTGCATTGGTATTTTTGATGTTGATGTCAAGCGCTTCCAGCCTAATAGGCACGAGGAAAAGGTTCCTGCTATGGGGTGGAACCAGATACATGACTTGAAGTCGCCTTTGTACAAGGGTATGGGGGATGCTGAGGCTGAGCCTGTCGGCAAGGATGCTGCCACAGCCCCGTATGCATACTTTGTTCATAGCTACTATGTGCCACTTTGTGAACAGACAATAGCCACTGCCGATTACATTCTTCCCTATAGTGCATCATTGCACAAGGACAATTTCTACACCTGTCAGTTCCATCCAGAGAAGAGTGGGGCAGTAGGCGAAAAAATACTCAAAAACTTCCTTGAAATATGATAGAACTTATACCAGCTATAGATCTCATTGGCGGTCAGTGTGTACGTCTTACCAAAGGCGACTACGACTGCAGGAAAGTTTACAGTGATAATCCTGTCGAAGTGGCTCGCCATTTCGAAGAAATAGGATTCAAACGTCTGCACATCGTCGATCTCGACGGGGCCAAGTCGAAGCACGTGGTCAACATTGATGTTTTGAGAGCCATTACTTCGCAGACTTCACTATGCATAGATTTTGGGGGTGGAATCAAGACGGACGATGACCTCAAAAAAGTCTTCGATGCCGGCGCAGATATGGTTACGGTAGGCAGTGTGGCTGTTACAGAACCAATGCTTTTCATGCGTTGGTTGGAGACCTATGGTGCCGACAAACTTATTTTAGGGGCTGACGTAAGGCATGGAAGGGTGTCCATAAACGGATGGATGGAGGATTCCAGTGAGGAGCTCCTCTCTTTCCTGAAAAAATATGTAGATATGGGTGTGCAGAACGTACTCTGTACTGAGATAAGCAAAGACGGCACTATGCAGGGTCCCGCCACCAATCTCTACCGACAAATCATGGAAGCCTATCCGCAACTCCACCTCATTGCTTCAGGTGGCGTGTCGTGCAATGAAGACATCAAGGAACTCGAAGCCAATGGCATTCCGTCGGTGGTCTTCGGCAAAGCTTTCTATGAAGGAAAAATTAGAATAGAAGAACTCGGTCTGTAGCATGACAAGCCTACAAACTCAGCAAGAATAGATACAGAAAATGAACCAGAATATAAACAAAGGCTTGGCAAAGCGAATCGTCCCTTGTCTTGACGTGAAAAACGGCGAGACAGTGAAGGGCACCAACTTCGTTAACCTGCGCAGTGCCGGAGACCCCGTAGAACTCGGCAAGGCATACAGTGAGGCTGGGGCTGACGAACTCGTCTTTCTCGACATCACGGCAAGTTTTGAAGGTAGGAAAACCTTTACCGACATGGTGACACGCGTAGCAGCGGAAATCAACATCCCCTTCACCGTCGGAGGTGGCATCAATGAGATGGAGGATGTAGACCGTTTGCTCAATGCCGGCGCTGACAAGGTAAGCATCAACAGTGCTGCCATCAGAAAGCCTCAACTCATCAATGAGATTACAAACCACTATGGCTCGCAAGTGTGTGTCTGTGCCATAGATGCACGTTACGATGAAGACGGATGGCACTGTTATATAAAAGGTGGAAGAGAACGTGTTGAACTCGGACTCTTCGACTGGGCAAAAGAGGTGGCTGACAGAGGAGCCGGAGAAATTCTCTTTACAAGTATGGACCATGACGGCGTGAAGAAAGGATTTGCCAACGACGCCCTTGCCCGGCTTGCTGACGAAGTGGATATTCCAGTCATAGCTTCTGGAGGAGCCGGAACCATGGAGCATTTCCGTGATGCCTTTACTATAGGAAAGGCAGATGCTGCACTCGCAGCAAGTGTATTTCACTTTGGAGAAATAGCAATCCCTGACCTCAAGGAATATCTCTGTAGGGAGGGTATAAATGTGAGAAGATAAAATGAATGGCTTGCTCAGTCCAAAGCTGGCAAGTGTCGAATACAAACAGAAACAAAAACGATGGAAATAGATTTCGAAAAAACGGGCGGACTTGTCCCTGCCATTATACAGGATGCCGTGACACGCAATGTCTTGATGCTCGGGTATATGAACCAAGAGGCTTTCGACAAGACTGTAGAGACCAAGAAGGTTACATTCTGGAGCCGTTCCCGCAATTGCCTTTGGACAAAAGGGGAGACTTCAGGCAACTACCTCCATCTGGTAAGTATCAAGAACGACTGCGACAACGATACGCTTCTTGTGAGGGTTCACCCTGACGGACCAACATGCCATACTGGAACAGACAATTGTTGGGGAGAGGAAAACGATTGTAATCCAATCCTTTTCCTTTCAGAACTGCAGGACTTCATCAACAAACGCCACGAAGAGATGCCCGAGGGGAGTTACACTACGAGTCTCTTCACGAAGGGCGTCAATAAAATGGCACAAAAAGTGGGAGAGGAGGCCGTGGAAACCATTATAGAGGCAACCAACGGAGACAACGGAAAACTCGTGTACGAGGCTTCAGACTTGCTCTACCATCTTGTGGTTCTCCTGACGAGCAAAGGGCTGCGAATAGAAGATGTTGCCAAGGAACTGCAGATGCGCCATGACCCAGACTGGGATAAAAAGCGTCGTGTAGCGAAGAGCAAAGGAGAAATGAAATAGTTTAATAAAGAACAACAATATAGGAAATGTTGATAGATTACCAAAACGTAAACATATACCAGGCTGAGAAATGCGTGCTTGGGAATGTCTGTTTCCATATCGATGAAGGTGAGTTTGCTTACATCATTGGAAAGGTGGGCTCCGGTAAAACTTCCTTGTTGAAGACTCTCTACTGCGAACTTGACATTACGGCAGATGAAGCGGAAAAGGCTGAAATCCTCGGGCGAAATCTCAAGACCATCAAGCGTCGGGAAATACCGGCTCTGCGCCGAGAATTAGGCATCATCTTCCAGGATTTCCAGTTGCTGCACGACCGTACGGTGAGACAGAACTTTGACTTTGTACTGAAAGCAACGGGATGGAAAGGCAAAAACGAAAGAATGCAGCGCATCGTGGAAACGCTTGAAAGCGTGGGGATGGCAGACAAGATAGACAAACGCCCTCACGAACTCTCTGGTGGAGAACAACAGCGCATAGCAATCGCTCGCTCATTGCTCAACCATCCGAAAATCATCATAGCTGACGAGCCGACAGGAAACCTTGACCCCGAGACGGCAAGTCATATCGTGGGATTACTCAAAGACATCAGCAGGCAGGGAACTGCAGTGGTGATGACTACGCACAACATTCCTATGCTCGACATGTATCCTGGTATTGTATACCGTTGCAAGGACGGTGTAATCAGTGATGTCACACATGAGTACAACCGCATAGACCTCACTGAGGATGCAGAGGAAGCTTGACTTGATGGCTGAGGAAGCATAACAAGATGATGCTGAGGGAACTTGACAATAATATATAAAAATATGTGTGGATTTCATGATTGTATCATATCCACATCAACTAATAATCGATTACGAATATGAAGGTAATGAAATTCGGAGGAACTTCCGTAGGTACGCCAGAGCGTATGAAGGGAGTGGCCTCATTGGTTACAGAATCGGGCGAACAGACTTTCGTGGTCTTGTCTGCAATGAGTGGTACAACCAATTCTCTCGTTGAGATTTCTGATTATCTCTACAAAAAGAACCCTGAGGGTGCCAACGAGGTCATCAACAATCTCGAAAGCAAGTACATGCAACATGTAGAGGAACTGTATTCCACCGATGCCATGAAGCAGACTACGAGGGAATTCTTGCGTAGTGAGTTTGAGTATCTGCGCTCTTTCACCAAGGATTTGTTCACTTCTTTCGAGGAAAAGAGCATTGTCGCACAAGGCGAGCTCATGAGTACAAATATGGTAGTAAACTACTTGAAGGAGCAGGGCGTAAATGCTGTGTTGCTTAATGCGTTGGACTTCATGAGAACAGACAAGAATGCAGAACCGGATCCTCAATATATCAAAGAAAAACTTGCTGCTGTCATGGAGCAGAATCCAGACTGCCAGATCTATATCACACAAGGATTCATCTGTCGCAATGCCTATGGAGAGGTAGACAACCTGCAGCGTGGAGGAAGCGATTACACAGCTTCGCTCATCGGTGCGGCACTTCCTGCTGACGAGATTCAAATCTGGACGGACATCGACGGTATGCACAACAATGACCCACGTGTTGTCGACAATACAGAGGCTGTAAGACAACTCAACTTCGAGGAGGCAGCCGAGTTGGCATACTTCGGAGCCAAGATTCTACATCCTACGTGTGTGCAGCCAGCCAAATATGCTGGCATTCCCGTAAGGCTTAAGAATACGATGGATCCTCAGGCTGACGGCACAATCATTGACAATGTCATTGTGCGCGGAAAAATAAAGGCTGTGGCAGCAAAGGACAACATCACTGCCATTAAGATTAAGAGTAGTCGTATGCTCCTTGCTACAGGTTTTCTTCGCAAGGTCTTCGAAATCTTCGAAAGTTACCAGACACCTATCGACATGATTGCAACTTCTGAGGTGGGGGTCAGCATGAGTATCGACAAGGATGACCATCTCAACGATATCGTCAACGAGCTCAAGAAATACGGTACTGTAACTGTTGATTCTGACATGTGTATCGTCTGTGTCGTGGGCGACCTCGACTGGAGTAATGTAGGCTTTGAGACTCTTGCCACTGATGCGATGAAGAATATTCCTGTTCGCATGATTTCGTATGGAGGAAGCAATTACAACATCTCTTTCCTCATACGTGAAAAGGATAAGAAGCAGGCTTTGCAAAACCTTAGCAAGGTGTTGTTTTCGTAATATGTAGACAAACAAAGGCGTGTCGGCTATGCGGTTAGTAAACCGATAGCCACACGTCTGAAAAAATATTTTTTATAAGAAAGACAGACAAAAGTATGAAAGGAACATTCCCGATAGAGAAGTTTCAGGAGATACAGACTCCTTTTTATTATTATGATACTGCCTTGTTGCGCAAGACCTTGCAGACTATCTCTGTAGAGGCAGGCAAGCACGAAGGCTTTGAAGTTCACTATGCTGTGAAAGCAAATGCCAATGACAAGGTGCTCCGCATCATCGGTGCTGCTGGTCTTGGTGCTGATTGCGTGAGCGGTGGTGAGATACAGGCTGCACTCAATGCGGGCTTTCCTGCATCTAAAATCGTTTATGCAGGAGTAGGGAAGAGCGATTGGGAAATAAATCTTGGATTGGAAAAGGGCATTTTCTGCTTCAATGTAGAGAGTGTACCAGAACTTGAAGTTATCAACGAGTTGGCTGGTAAGCAAGGAAAGGTTGCTCAGGTATGTTTCCGCATCAATCCTGATGTTGGTGCGCATACTCATGCCAATATTACGACAGGTTTGGCAGAAAACAAGTTTGGCATTGCTATGCGTGACATGGAAACTGTCATCGCAGAAGCAAAAAAGATGCAGAATGTACAGTTTGTCGGACTCCACTTTCATATTGGTAGTCAGATACTTGACATGGGAGACTTCGAGGCTCTCTGCAACCGCATCAACGAACTGCAAGATCAGTTGGAGAGGCATCACATCGTGGTAAAGAATATCAATGTCGGTGGCGGCCTTGGTATTGATTATCAAAATCCGAACCGTGTTCCAATCCCCGATTTCGCGGCTTATTTCAGCACCTATGCAAAGTTTCTCAAACTGCGTCCAGGGCAGAAGCTTCACTTTGAGTTGGGGCGTGCTGTCGTAGGACAGATGGGAAGTCTCGTAACAAAGACTCTTTATGTAAAGCAGGGCACAGCCAAACAGTTTGCTATTGTTGATGCTGGTATGACGGATCTCATTCGTCCAGCCCTCTATCAGGCATACCACAAGATAGAGAATATTTCAAGCGATCTTCCTACGGAGACCTACGATGTGGTAGGACCCATCTGTGAGTCGAGTGATGTCTTTGCCAAGTCTGTTGACCTAAACAAGACGCGTAGGGGAGACCTCATCGTTCTTCGCTCTGCTGGTGCCTATGGCGAGATTATGGCGAGTCAGTATAACTGTCGCCAGTTACCTAAAGGATATATTACGGAGGAATTATAGAAATGTTAACCATAAGTTTGGTAACTGTCATTATAAGTGCAGTAGTGGTTGTGCTGGCGATAGTAGCATCGCTGGTCAACCCTTTCTTGCGCTCTTTGTGCTTTTCGGATGAAGAGGTGGCGGATACCGACTCTCCCGAAAAGGAAGTATCAGGTAGTGAGTCTGCCGGTCATGTAGAAGCGACCGTTCTCCTTACCGCAAACGACAATTTGGAGGAATTGAAGCGCAACCTACCCAAGTTCCTTTCTCAGGAGTATGCAGCGAATTATCAGGTGGTGGTGGTCTGTCAGAGTACAGATGGTGAGACTATCGACTATCTGAAGCGAATGAAAGCGGAGCATCCCTCCCTTTATTTCACCTACATTCCAGAAAGTTCGCGTTACATGAGTCGCAAGAAATTGCAGATAACTCTTGGCGTTAAGGCAGCTAAGTATGAATGGATTGTTCTTACCGAACCATCATGTTGTCCGCAGGACAACTACTGGTTGGAAGCGATGATGCGAAAATGCGACAATGAAACAGACCTTGTCTTGGGATATGTGGCACTCGAAGCTGACACCAAGGGCGTACGCCGCTTTGAAAACATACGTAGAGCGTTTTATCTGCTTCGCCGCGCCCAGCGCAACAAGGCTTACCGCACCAATTTGCCCAATGTGGCATTCCGTAAGAGTGCCTTCATGCAAGGACAAGGCTTCCTTGGAAACTTGGAACTGGTGCATGGCGAGTACGATTTCCTGGTTAACAAATATGCTGTTCCTGGTAAGACGGCAGTAGAACTTTCACCAAGGGCATGGCTCTTGCAGGATGAACCTACCAATAAGGCATGGCACAATGCGTCTCTCTATCTGCATGCTTCGCGTAAGCTGCTCGGTGGAGGCGGTTCCACACGTACGCTAATGTTTTTCGACCTGTTGCTGCCACACCTCAGTTTGGTTGTTTCAAGCATAGCCATAGTATATGCGAGCATTGTCAAGGACTGGATACTTTTGGGAGTTGCCATTGCTGCAATTCTTCTGATGTACTTGCTGCGCATGTTCATCGCCAAGAGAGCTGTTAACCATTTTGACAGCAGTCTTCCTGCTCTCGTTTTACCATTCTATGAGTATGGAGTAGTATGGCGCAGTCTTGCTGATAGTTTGCGCTATTGGAGAGCCGACAAGAATGACTTTACCAGTCATAAAATCTGAAAAGGAATGAAAGTATATTTGTTCGTTTCGCCAAAGAAAAGGCAAGTGAAGATGTACGATGCATATTTCGAAAACATGCGTCGCCATTTAGACGTGTCTTCTACGCTTGCTGGGGCTGATGTCGTGCTGTTTTTCGGAGGATGGAGCTTTGAGGGGGCAAGGATTGCCAAGCGCGCTGTGAAGATGGGGATACCCTACATAGTTTGTCCTCTTGGCGATTTCTCTTTGCGCAATACCACGAATCCGTATTGTGAAAGAAAAATCAAGACTGTTGCCTATCAAAGAAAAATGTGTCAAGACTCTCAACTTTTAGTGGCAACAACACCCATGGAGTTTGCCTATCTTACCAAGTTGGGCTGGAACAAACACATCATTCTCTTGAGATATTTTGCCTACAGTCAGTTGGTTGGCTTGGACGAGACAATAGGAAACTGGATAAAGGAGGCAGAGGATGTCTTGTCTTCGTGGGAAGAAAGGAAGGCTGCACTCATTGCCTCTAAGACCAAAGACGAGATTGTCATGCAGATCATGCAAATAAGAAGTAGGATGCCACACAAGAATATTCCGCAGAATTATCTTGACAGGCTTCACGAACTACTCTATGCTGACAATTATGACGAAGACTCGCTATGTGAAGAGCTGACTCGGCTTAAACTTGCTGACTATGCTGCTTCCGTCTTTGAGGTCATGACAGAGAAGACCGGACTGACAGAGGGGTTTATGCCACTTCCGGCTCATACGGGTAGAAAGAGCCGCGAAATACTCTCGTACATAACTCCTTCGCCGCACGTATAATGAGTGCATGGATTAACCCACATGTACTGAATGCTTATAGAGCAGGTGAGAATGATGAGAGACTAATGCAAGCACAAGACTAATGCGAAACTGATGAGAGACTAATGCGAGCACAAAACTAATGCGAGACAGATGATAGACAAACCGACGATAAGCCGTATCATGGATGCCACCAAGATAGAAGAGGTGGTGTCCGAATTTGTTACACTCAAGAAACGGGGTGTCAACTACATAGGCCTTTGTCCTTTCCACAACGACTCCCATCCGTCTTTTTCTGTTTCGCCCACACGAGGCATCTGTCATTGCTTTACCTGTGGCAAGGGAGGTAATGCTGTCAATTTCCTTATGGAACTTGAGCAGATGACTTATCCCGATGCGCTTCGGTGGCTTGCCAACAAATACCACATAGAGATCAAGGAGCGTGAGCTCTCTGACGAGGAAAAACAGCGCGAGAGCGAGCGCGAGTCCATGTTTATCGTCAATGAATGGGCTGCCAAGTATTTTCACAAGATTCTGCAAGAGGATGTCGATGGACGAGCCATCGGTATGCAGTATTTCCGAAGCCGTGGCTTCCGTGATGATATCATCAGTAAGTTTCAGTTGGGCTTCTCGCTCGCCAATCGCACGGCTACTGTTGATGCTGCAGTGAGCGCGGGCTACAATCCCAAATATCTTGCTGCAACGGGCGTTCTCATTGCAAGTGACAAGGAGCCAGGGGCTTATTTTGACCGATTCTCAGGGCGTGCCATCTTTCCATGGTTTAGTGTCAGTGGAAAAGTTGTCGCTTTCGGCGGACGAGTTCTCGACAGCAGAACAAAGGGCGTAAACCAGAAATATGTCAATTCTCCAGACAGTGAGATCTACCATAAGGAGCGAGAACTCTACGGACTATACCAAGCCAAAAAGGCCATTGCCAAGGAAGATTGCGTCTTCATGGTAGAGGGATACACGGATGTCATCTCTATGCATCAGTGTGGAATAGAAAATGTCGTAGCCAACTCCGGTACTGCACTGAGTGTCCATCAGATACGGCTTCTTCACCGCTTTACCAACAACATCGTGCTCCTTTACGATGGTGATGATGCCGGTGTTCATGCGGCTTTGCGAGGCACCGACATGCTTTTGGAGGAAGAAATGAATGTGAAGGTGCTCTTCCTACCGGACGGCAACGATCCCGACAGTTTTGCACGAAGTCATACGGCAGAAGATTTCCGCAGGTATATCACCGACCATCAGACCGACTTTATCCAGTTCAAAACCGACCGGTTGCTGAAGGGCGTCACCGACCCAGTAAAGCGAAGTGAAGCCATCAACTCCATCGTTGAGAGCATTTCCAAGATAAAAAACCAGATAACGCGAGCATCCTACATCACAGACTGCTCACACCGGTTGGGTGTGAACGAGGCAATCATTGTCAATGCGCTCAATAATTTTGTGCGCAATGGACTAAGCCAGCAAGTGCGGGAGGAGCGTCGTGCTGCGGGCTTGTCTGACTATCCTGCACAGGCATCCGCACAGAGACAATCAACAGCCCGAACATCGATGGCAGGAGCATCGCCACTTGACAAACTCCTTCAGGTAGAGACCTTACTCATACAGATAGTTCTTCATCATGGAGAGGAACACATCACGGTGAAAGACAGCGAGGGGAACGACGTTGAACTACCTGTCGCACAGTATATTAGTTTGGACCTTGCGGGCGATGGTTTCACATTCCATAACGCATTGTACAACACTATCATGGAAGAAGCTGTAGAGCATCTTGACGACGACGGATTTACGGCAGAAACCTATTTTGCCAACCATCCCAATCCCGAGGTTAGCAAACTTGCCGGAATGATGACAGGCGAGCAGGAGGTCTCCACGGCAAGTCTACAGATGAAGATGAACCCCGAGAAACTGAGGCAACTCGTGCTGAAGGACATCCTCTGTTTCCGCACACACTATATCGCCCAACGATTGATAGAAGTACAGCAGGAGTTTGCCAATAATCCGACAAACATGGAACTGGTCAAGGAGTTTACGCGACTCAAACAGATGAACAGCCTTCTTGCCAACCAGTCCAACATCATTTTCAACTGACTTGACGGAGGCACGAGATATGATATACATACACTGGATATATTTGCTTCTCTACCTGTTGTTTACACTGCCAACAATCATTGCAGTGCTCATGGACAACAAGCAACCAGCCAAGACCATGGCATGGGTATTGCTCTTGGTGTTTGTGCCCTTCGTCAGCATAGTACTTTATTTCTTTTTCGGTCAGAATGTGAGGAAGGAGCGCCTCATCAGCAAGCGTTCGATGAACCAGCTCACAAAGCGTTCCATGTTAGAGTTCGCAGAACAGGAGAATCTGCATCTGCCACAGGAAGGTCAACCGCTCATGCGCCTTTTCACCAACCAAAACTGGGCATTGCCGTTCAAGGACAACCAGGTGGAAGTCTTTGTTTCCGGAAGCGACTTTATCATTTCCTTGCTGCAAGCCATCGGGGCTGCCCAGCATCATATCCATCTGTCCACCTATATCATAGAGGATGATGCATTGGGAAACCTTGTGGCAGATGCTCTTAGGGACAAGGCACAACAGGGCGTAGAGGTGCGCCTTATCTACGACGATGTGGGGTGCTGGCGAGTGGACGATGCCTTCTTTGAGCGAATGCGTGATGCAGGCGTGGAAGTGCATGCTTTCATGCCAGTAAGATTCCCCGCCTTCACCAGCAAGGTAAACTACCGTAACCATCGCAAACTCTGTGTGATAGATGGCAAGACGGGCTTTATTGGTGGCATGAATATCGCCCTGCGATATGTGCGCGGAGTGAAAGGGAAAGAATGGCGAGACACGCATCTGCGCATAGAGGGTGGGGGAGTCTATGCCATACAGAGAGCCTTTCTGATAGACTGGTATTTTGTCGACCGCACGCTGATAACCGACCGTTGCTATTATCCTCCTGTAAGAGAGGAGATTAAGAACGATTGCCTCGTGCAGATTGTTACTTCAAGCCCCATCAATCCTTGGCCAGACATCATGCAGGGATATGTGCGCATCCTTCTTCAGGCGCACAGCTATGTCTTCATAGAAACGCCATATTTCCTCCCGACAGAGCCCATTCTTTTTGCGTTGCGCACAGCCGCCTTGTCAGGTGTAGACGTAAGGGTGATGGTACCTTACCATACCGATGCAAAGCTCGTGGAATGGGCGTCTCGCTCATATCTGATGGAAGTTCTTGAAGCTGGAGTGAAAGTTTATCTGTACAGAGGCGGTTTCAACCACAGCAAACTGCTTATTGCCGATGACAAGCTTAGCACGTGTGGTAGCACCAATTTGGATTTCCGCAGTTTTGAAAATAATTTTGAGTCAAATGCCTTTTTCTATGACCGTTCGATGGCTTTGCGCCTTAAAGCGGTTTTCCTTGACGACCAGCAACATTGCCAGCTCGTGGATGATGTCTGCTTCTTTGTGAAGCGACCATTCCTAAAACGACTCTTCGAATCTGTCGTTCGACTTCTTTCGCCATTATTATAGAAGTTAAATAATTTATAGAAGTTATCGCTTCGCTCAGAAGTTAAAGACAAATGCTTGTTTATATTGAAACATGGAAAAGGCTTAAGCTACAAAGACTGACGGCTATATGCTTAATATAAAGTTTTTGAATCCTAAAAGATGCCTAAAATAATGCCTTTTTCTCCCTATCTATATTTTAAACCTAACGACCATTATGATAAATAGAAGTTTCGCGGGTTCCCTATCGGGCAGAAATTCAAGCGTTTTGTGTTAAATATGGTTATAAATAAAACAACATAGAAGAAAAAAGACTATATTTGCGCAAATTTGGTGTAATTATGTCATGACGATACGACAATGCTATAGTTTAGCCTAACTGTAACTGTAACCAACTGTTACCGCTGCAGATGAAAGTCAATCTGTAACTGTCACAAACTGTCACAGCTGCATATATGATGACAAACAGCATGTATGATGACAAACTGAAACTGTCATTAACTGTCATTGCAGCATAAGAACACCGCGCATGAGAGAATGAGAAATCACAATAGAGAGAAATGAGACAACTCAAAATACAGAAAAGCATAACCAATCGCA
Source organism: Firmicutes bacterium CAG:103 (assembly GCA_963600865.1). GTDB lineage: Bacteria > Bacteroidota > Bacteroidia > Bacteroidales > Bacteroidaceae > Prevotella. The sequence goes on along the minus strand of CAVCDC010000015.1, from coordinate 10,402 downwards.
ATAGCGAAGCCCTCGACAAATACCTTGTCGAGATTGGTCGTGCGCCTATGATTTCCATAGAAGAAGAAATAGAACTTGCACAGACCATCAAGAAAGGCGGCGTCAAGGGAGAACGTGCCAAGACCAAGCTCATTGAGGCCAATTTGCGTTTTGTGGTGTCTGTTGCCAAGCAGTATCAGCACCAGGGACTCAATCTGACGGATCTCATAGACGAAGGAAACATCGGACTAATCAAGGCTGCCGAGCGTTTTGATGAGACGCGCGGCTTCAAGTTTATCTCCTATGCTGTATGGTGGATTAGGCAAAGCATCCTCCAGGCTATCGCTGAGCAGAGCCGCATCGTGCGCTTACCCCTTAACCAGGTGGGTTCACTGAATAAGGTGAACCACGAAATCAACCGTTTTGAGCAAGAGAACCAGCGTCGTCCCAGTGTGGAAGAACTGGCAGCACGTACTGGTGTTGACGAGGAAAAGATATCTCAGAGCATGGCTGCAAGCGGCCATCATGTCAGCATTGACGCCCCATTCGGAGACGATGACGACAATGCCATGGTAGATGTGATGGCTGGCGGTGATGACAGCCGCACAGACAGGCATGTGGATCATGAGAGTATGGCTCTCGAACTGAACCAAGTGCTTAGCCAAGTGCTCAAAGAGCGTGAAAAACAGATAGTTTGCGCTTGCTTTGGCATCGGTCAACCCGAAAAAGGACTTGAAGAGATAGGCGATAAAATGGGGCTAACCCGTGAGCGAGTGAGACAAATAAGAGAGAAAAGCATCACCAAACTGAGGGATTCAGGACACATCAAAGTGCTTATGAAGTACCTGGGTTGATATACTCGGACTTTGGGTTTGGGCTTAGAACAACACCATGGTTTGAACTAAAAGCACTTGGTTTGGACAAAAACACTTTCGCAGGATACTCTTATACCTTGGCTATACTAAAGAAACTATACATATTTATATTTACGATTATCCTACTTGTTTTTTCTGCACATCCTACTTGTGCAAAGACAAGAGAGGATAAGGACTTGTTGTGCGATTCCGTGCTTCGTCAGATATTCAACTATACGAAGACGGTAGACACTACGGGCATAAACCAAGCCTGCACCTATGCCTACACCAAGATGCAGATGCACACACACAGGCGCAATGTTACCTTGATGTTGATTCCTTCCATGTACGCCATCTCTTATGGCGCAGGAAGACACTTTATAGGCGAATACTACAACAAGATTACGGCGGGTAGCACCAACTGGTTGTATAACAGACGGTTGCTTAACATTAGCACCATCCCCCACCGCCGCAATACCATGTCGGGCATCCTGCCCCTGATGACACCTGATGTCTATGGTGAAAATCTCTTTCAGAACAACATATTATCGCCATTCAATCGCTCCAACCGCAAGTATTATACCTATAATGTCACTCCCCTACCCTTTGGCAATGCGCAAGTATGCGCATATCCCAAGTTGAAGAACACCCAGACGGTGGAAGCGAAGGCCATCGTGAGCACCAAGACGGGCAAAATCTCTATGGTAGATTTCGAGGGCGAGTTCGACATGACCCGCTTTTTCGTGTCCATTGTGATGGGTACAGGCGGTTATAAGTCGCTTTTCCCCATTAACTGCAACATCCGGGCCAACTTCAAGTTTTTGGGCAACAATATCACTGGTATGCTCAACACCTACTACAACTTACCCAAGATGCTGCCCGACACGCTTGACAATGTGGCAGACACAGCTCTGATGGCGAAGGTGCGACCCATACCGCTCAACAAGGCAGAGAAGGCCCTGTATGCCAACTACTTCCAGCAGAAAACTCAGAAAGACTCTATCTCAGAAACAAAGGCGAAGGAGAAGAAGCATGACTTTGTCAAGGACGTGCTTTGGGATATTATCGGAGACAACGTGCTCAATGACTTCACGCAGGACTTGGGCGACAAGAACCAGGGATATGTGCGGTTGAGTCCTGTCCTCAACCCCCTGTACATGGAGTATACGCCGCGCAAAGGCTTCATCTATAAGTTTGACATCCGAGGCTCCTATGCTTTCGATGAAAACTACCAGTTGGCAGTGCGTGCGCGAGCCAGTTATAGCTTCAAACTGCGCCAACTCTACCTCAGCATCCCCGCCACGTTCAGATACAATGCGCGCCACAACGGATATATAGAGATGGAGATGGGTAGCGGAAACCGCATCAACTCCAGTGTGATAGCCCGCAATCTGTTGGGCATCAACGAAAAGACGGATAGTATCTACCACCTTTCGGAGAGCGACATCACCGAGTTTAAGGACAACTATCTGCGCATAACCAACCACTGGATGTTCAACTCCAACTTATCACTTGACGTAGGAGTCGTTTCCCACCGCCGCAAGGCCACATTCCCCGAGTTCTACCAGTCGTTCGGCTATCCTGTGGAGTATCTGTCCGTGGCCCCCCACGTAGGTGTGTCATGGATGCCATGGGGGCAGAAAGGTCCGCTTCTTACCGCCAACTACGAGCAAAGCATACATGGCTTCTTGGGTGCCAATATCCCCTATGCCCGCATCGAGACCGACTCCAAGTGCATCATACGTGCAGGCAGGCGCAAGCTGTACTCTTTGCGTACAGGAGCAGGCTTCTACCTGATGAGAGGTCGCAACTGGAACTTCATCGACTACAGCAACTTCTGCGATAATTATATCCCGGGTGGCTGGAACGACGACTGGAGCGGTTCTTTCGAACTGCTTGATGCCTCGTGGTACAACTCGTCAGAGTTTTATGTCCGCTCCAACTTCACTTACGAGGCACCCATGCTGTTGGCTGCCTGGCTCCCGTTGGTGGGCAGATACATAGAAGCCGAGCGCCTCTACTCCAGTGCGTTGGTGGCCAAACGCCTGTGTCCCTACACCGAGTGGGGATACGGATGTACGACACGCCTTGTGTCCATAGGCGTATTCGCCGCCTTCAGACACGCCAAGTACAATGGCTTTGGATTTAAATTTGAATTTGAACTCTTCAGACATTGGTAAACAAGCAATAAAACCATTCGATAAAATCATCCGATAAAATCATTCAACAAAAAGAATAAGTATGAGCACACAACTCACAGTATATAAGGCAAGTGCAGGTTCGGGTAAAACCTTTACGCTTGCTTGCGAATACATGGCGCTTGTCATAGACAATCCCCAGTCGTATCGCACCATCTTGGCAGTGACCTTTACCAACAAGGCGACGGAGGAGATGAAGATGCGCATCCTCAGCCAGCTCTACGGCATCGCCCACGAGTTGGCCGACTCGCGCGGTTACCTGGAGCAAATCAAGAAGGCACTCCCCCACCTCTCCCATGCCCAGATAGTGAAGAATGCAGGAACTGCCCTCGGGCTGTTGCTGCACAACTACAACTATTTCCGGGTGGAGACCATCGACACCTTCTTTCAGAGCGTGCTCCGCAATTTGGCGCGAGAGCTCGACCTCACAGCCAATCTCCGCATAGACCTCAACGCCTCCCAGGTGGAGCAGCGAGCCGTAGACGAACTCATCGAAGGGCTCGACACCAATCCCAAGCTGCTCCAGTGGATCATCAGTTATATAGAGGAGATGCTCGCCGATGACAAGAGTTGGAATGTGATAGAGAGCATCAAAAGCTTCGGCAGCAATATCTTCAGCGACATCTACAAGGAGCATGCCCAGCGTCTCAACCTCTGCCTTGAGGACGACGAGTTCTTCTCCGTGTTCACGAAAGAGCTGCGCCGTATGGAGAGAAGCATCAGGAAGAAATACATGGATGAAGGCAAGGACTTCTTTGACACGATAGAAAAGAGCGGACTGTCCATCGCAGACTTTTCTGGCAAGGAGAAAGGTATCTGTGGCTACTTTATCCGACTGAAGAACGACCTTTTCGACGACAGCAAGATTGTCAACAAGTCGTTGGAAAAAGCCTTGCAGAGCGATGATGCTTGGGTAACCAAGCCCAACGCCAAGCCCGGCAAACCGGCATACGACTTAGTGGTGAGTACGCTGCGCCGACAGCTTTGCCGCATAGAGGGCGAGCGCCCTCACGACCAGCTGTTGTGTAACAGTGCGCGCCTTACGCTCACCCACATCAACGAGCTGCGCCTGTTGGGCAGCATCGACAAAGCCGTGCGCAGGATGAACAGCGAGGCCAACCGCTTCCTGCTCTGCGACACCCAGTCGCTGCTCCACTCGCTCATACAGGACAGCGACTCGCCCTTTATCTTCGAGAAGATAGGCACCCAGCTCGAACACGTCATGATAGACGAGTTTCAGGACACCAGCGTCGTGCAGTGGCAAAACTTCAAGGTGCTCCTTCGCGAGACCCTGAGCCGGCAATCGTCGGGCAACCTCCTCGTCGGCGATGTGAAGCAAAGCATCTACCGTTGGCGCTCCGGCGACTGGCGCTTGCTCAACAACATCGAGAACCAGTTTGGAGCGGAGCGTACCGACATCCGCACGCTTGACACCAACTACCGCTCCGACCGCAATGTGGTGGACTTCAACAATGCCTTCTTTGCCAATGCCGCGCAGATAGAGTACGACATGCTCAAGGAAGACCTCCCCGAGGACAGCCACCAACTGCTTACCGCCTATGCCGACGTGTGTCAGAAAGTGCCAGAGAGCAAAGCCCCCCGTGGTTATGTCAACATCCGGTTGATACATTCAGGCAAAGAAGACGGCACTGCCGACGAGCGCACGTTCCAGGCGGTGAAGGACATCATCGACCAACTGCGTGCCGAGGGTGCCCAGTACAGTCAGATAGCCATCCTCGTGAGGAGAAAGAATGACATACAGCAGCTTGCCGACTGGCTCATGGAGCATGGCGATGACTACAAGTTGGTGTCAGACGAGGCCTTCCGCCTCGATGCCTCACAGGCGGTCATGGCGATGGTCACGGCCCTGCGCCTGCTCTCCCACCCCGACGACAACATCTCCATGGCGGCATTGCGCCGATATGCTGAGACCTATCTCTCTGACGACACCCTTGTGGACAGTCTTGTCGCCGACCGCAGCAAGCTGTTGCAGCAGCCGTTGCTCGACCTTGCCGAACAGCTCTTCATACGCCTACAACTTGCCGAAAACGAGGAGATGCAGAGGCAGAGTGCCTATGTGTGCTCGTTTTTTGACTGTCTCTCTTCCTTTGTCTGCGACAACGGCAGTGATATAGAGGAGTTTCTCAAACTGTGGGATGACGACCTTTATAGCACGAGCATCCAGAGCGACACCGCCGACGGCATACGTCTGCTCACCATACACAAGAGCAAGGGCTTGGAGTTCGACCATGTCATCATGCCGTTCTGCGACTGGGCACTTGAATACCGAGAAACGCTTATCTGGGGAACTGCCGATGAGGAGCCTTTCTCGGCGCTGCCCCTTGTGCCGCTGAAGTTTGAGGCAAAGCTCAAAGACAGTGTCTACGGCAAGGACTACCTGTTCGAGAAATTCCAGAACCGTGTGGACAACCTCAACCTGCTCTATGTCGGTTTTACGCGCGCCAGCCACAGCCTCTTCGTTATCGGCAAGCGCGAAGGCGACTCCCACCGTAGTGCCACGATAGAAAAGGTGCTGCCCGAAGTGGCCAATTTCCTGTCTGACACCGGAGAGTATGTACACCTCGAAGGCGACGGCTCGGATAAGAAGACAGACGATGTCTGCTTGGAGTATGGACAACTCACTGTGGAAAAAAAGGTAAAGGAAGAGCCTCGCGAGACGGCGAATGTCTTCTTGCAGCATGCCCAGACCGTAGGCGTGACGCTCCATGGGGCAGAGACTCTCCCCGTGTTCAAGCAGAGCAACAAGAGCCGCGACTTCATACAGGGCGACGAGGACGAGGAGCAGCAGAAGCACTACATCCGTATGGGCACCGTGCTCCACCAGCTCTTCTCTACCATCCGCACCACTGCCGATATCGATTCGGCGCTGCAGCAGTTGGAGCTTGACGGCCTCCTTTACGACGAGAATGTCTCTCGCGAGAAGATCGTGGGCATGATACGCAAGCGCTTGGAGTCGAACTGTGTTGCCGACTGGTTCTCAGACCGGTGGACACTGTACAACGAGTGCTCCATCCTCAGCATCGAGGATGACAAGGTGGTGGAGCATCGCCCCGACCGTGTGATGAAAGATGGTGAGAAAACAATCGTTGTCGACTTCAAGTTTGGAAAACCCAAGAGCGAACATCAGCAACAGGTAAGACAATACATGGATCTCCTTGCCGGTATGGACACCCATACGCAGATAGAGGGATACCTTTGGTATGTCTATCCGAACAAGGTAGTGGAAGTAAGTTAAGGGAGTGGCAAACTACCCTTAACTTCTCAAACTACCCTTATAATTTATCAAACGACCCTCCTTTCTCTGCCAAGCATTATTTCTTGGCAGCAGCGGGAGTGGTTTCAGTCTTTACTTTGCCCTTGTATGCCTTGTTCAGACCGGCGATCACCTCGTTGGTGATGTCGTAAGTCTTGTCGGCGTACAGGAGGTTGTCACCACTCTTCGAGAAGATGATGCTATACTTCTTGTCCTTGTTGTAGGCAGCCAAGTAGTGGGCTATGCTGTCGTGCAGCGCCGTGTTGTACTTCTCCTGCTCGGCGGCAAACTCGTTGCTCAGGCGCTGCTGCAAGCCCTGCAGGTCGTTCTGCTGCTTCTGCAGGCCAGCCTGTACAGCCTCAGCCTGCTCGCGCGTATAGGCGTTCTGCTGTATCTTCTGCTGGAAGTTGGCGGCGGCAGCCTGCAGCTGCTGGCCCTTCTGGGCTATCGTGTTCTGGATGTTCTGTCCTTTCTTCTCCAAGATCTGTGAGTATTCCTTGGCGAAAGTATACTGGGTCATGATGGAGTCTACCTCCACATAGGCGATCTTCAGTTCGGCAGGAGCTTTGCTCTCAGACTTTGCCTCTACCTGAGGTTGCGACTTGTTGCATGATGCAAGTGCCAGGGCGGCTACGACAGCCAGGGCGGCATTGGCAGAAATGTTTTTCTTCATGTTGTTTCTATTTTTTTTCTTTATTTATACTCAGAGTTTGGTGCGATGTGTGGGCGTCGGCCACAAGGATATCTCAGCATGCCCTGCCAGCCTGGCGGGCTTCCTTGTCCTGGTCTATCACACAGTGGATGCCCTGCTTCCTCAGTGCGGCATTGTCGTGGATATGCTGCGAGGAAAAGTAGCCATTCTTGCGAAAGAGCAGCTTGACAGAGAGCAATGCTACGGATATAGCAATAATTAACACGCTTAATAGAAGTAATTTCACCATTTTTGCTACCTTTGCAGTGGCTTAGACCACAAATCACTGCAAAGGTAATATTTTTCAGTGGAATATCCAAATAAAATGAGTCAAAAGTTCAAATAAAAAATATAACTATTATGGAAATGAATCAACTCAACCCTGCTTGCGTCTTCAAGCAGTTTGCGAAAATCACCCAGATTCCCCGTCCCTCCAAGCACGAGGAGAAGATGATCGACTACCTGCGCTCCTTCGGTGAGAGCCATCAGTTGGAAACCCATGTCGACGAGACCGGCAACGTGCTGATACGCAAGGCCGCCACCCCAGGATATGAAAACCGCGAGACGGTGATACTCCAGAGTCACATGGACATGGTATGCGACAAACTCGTGGACGTGGACATCGACTTTGCCAACGACCCCATCCAGACTTACGTCGACGGCGAATGCCTCAAGGCTAAGGGTACCACGCTCGGTGCTGACGACGGCATCGGCTGCGCCATCGAACTGGCTCTTCTCGAGAGCGACGACATCGAGCATGGTCCCATCGAGTGTGTTTTTACGCGCGATGAGGAGACCGGACTGACCGGTGCCCACGGCATGAAGGCAGGCTTTATGACGGGCAAGCTGCTCATCAATCTGGACTCTGAGGACGAGGGCCTCATCTTCGTCTCCTGCGCAGGAGGTCAGACCACCCGTGCCACCTTCGAGTTCAAGCGCGAGGCTGCTCCTGCCGGTTATTTCTTCCTGAAGCTCTCGCTGAAGGGACTGAACGGTGGCCACTCCGGCGATGACATCGACAAGAAGCGCGCCAATGCCATCAAGATCTTGGCACGCTTCCTCTATGCCGAGACGGAGAAGTTGGACGGCAACCTTCGCCTTGTCAGCTTCGACAGCGGAAAGATGCACAACGCCATCCCTCGCGACGGCCAGGTGGTCTTTGCCGTCAAGAGCGAGGCGAAGGAGACGGTGCGTGCCGACTGGAACATCTTCGCTGCCGCCGTAGAGGATGAGTTCCATGTGACGGAGAAGGACATGCAGTTCAAGATGGAGAGTACTGAGGCTGCTCCCGTCATTGCCGAGGATGTGGCCCGCAAGTTTGTCATGGCTCTCCAGGCCGTCGACAACGGTCCGCTGGTCAACTGCCAGGACGAGGCCATCGCCTGGATGGTGGAGACCTCCAGCAATGTGGCGAGTGTCGTTACCGCCGAGGACAGCATCGGCATCGTTGCCTCTCAGCGCAGCAATGTGATGAGCAACCTTGACAACATGACCAACACGGTGAAGGCCGTCTTCCAGTTGGCTGGCGCCAAGACGACGGTAGGCGACAGGTATCCTGCCTGGAAGATGCGTGCCGACAGTAGGCTTACGGCGATTACCGTGGAGAGCTACGAGAAGTTGTTCCACAAGAGTCCGAAGGTCTTGGGCATCCATGCCGGACTGGAGTGCGGACTCTTCTCTGAGCGCTATCCCGACCTGGACATGGTGAGCTTCGGCCCTACCCTTCGCGCTGTGCACACTCCCGACGAGCGACTCCACATACCTACCGTGCAGATGGTTTGGGACCACTTGCTGGACGTGCTGAAGAATGTGCCGGAGAAATAGAAGTTAAATTAAGACCTGACAGGAATCCTCAACAACAAGCGGTATTCCTCTTCGCCCTCCTCGACATGGAGGGCGTAATCCTCTCCGTAGATGAGCTGCAGCCGTTTCTTCGCATTGCGTAGCCCCACGCCGCCGTGCTTGTCGTCGGCCTCGGGCTTGCGGCTGTTGTTGCAGCTGAATGCGATCTCGTTTGCAGCCTCGTCCACGCGGACACCCACCTCTATGAACGACTCCCTCTGATAGCTCACGCCGTGCTTGAAGGCGTTTTCCACAAAGGTGGTGAAGAGCAGCGAGGGCACCTGGATGTTCATCGTGTCAGACGGAAGGGATAGGGAGATGCGCACCTTGTCGGTGTATCGTATGCGCATCAGGTCGACGTAATGGCCTATGAAGTCGATCTCCTTCTGTAGCGGTGCCATCGTCTTGTTGCCTTCGTAGAGCACGTACCTCATCAGTTTGGAGAGCACCTCGATGGTGTATTTCGCCTGCTCGGGGGCTATGTCCACGAGGGCATGGATGTTGTTGAGCGTGTTCATGAAGAAGTGGGGGTTGATCTGGTATTTCAGATACTCCAACTGCCTGTTCAGGTTCTCCCGCTCCAGTTCCTTGAGCTTCTTCCTGTCGTCCTGCGACTTGAAGAAATACTTGGTGCAGACATTCAGTCCCAAGAGCAGCGTCATGATGATGAAGGCGACGGAGTCCTGACCGCCGAACACATGGGGAGGTTCGTGCTTTCCCTTGTTGGGCTCGTCAGGCTTGTTGGGCCCGTTAGGCTTGTTGGGTCCGTCAAGTTTGTTGGGTTCGTCCCTCTTCGTCATCCAGGGCTTTTCTGGTGGTGCCGGGTGATGGCTTCCCATGGACATGGTGGGTCTCGGCTCTCTGCGCTCCATGGGCTTGGGATGAGGCCGCCCTAATGTTTGGTACGCCATGAAGCATGCGAAAAGTACCAGCATGCTGCTGCCGTATGCCCACTTGCGGTTGTGGTAGACAAGCAGTGGGGCTATGAGGAAATTGTGGATGCAGAAGGTGACGAAGAACATCGCCAAGAGACCCCAGGCGTTCCATACGCTCTCCCACTCTACTGCGAGCGTAGGCTGTGAGACATTCGTAGAAGGGATAGTCCCGGAGGGATGGACGAAGAAGTCGCCCACGAGCATGCTCACGACAGGTGCTGCGAACAATGCTGTCCACAGTACGGCATAAAGTATCAGTTCTGTCCGTTTCTGCCCCTTGGTCATGAGGGTGGTGATTTTCAAGTGAGTATTTTTTTCCAATATGGTGATAACGCTAAAATTGAGGGTTTATTTTGTTTCTTGCCCCTAAATGTTTGATTTTCTCAGATGATAATGATGCAAAAATAAGACATTTCTACGACTTCTGCAACTTTATTCAACGAACGCCCCCTTTTCTTCAATGAACTCGTGTTTAGGCTATCTTTCTGTCTTTCAGCGTGTATTGCTTCCGTGTTCGTGAAAAATACACACGCTATCACTGACAGTTCTGACAGTTTCAGTAATGTCATAGACAAAAAGTAGGTCATGAGATAAAAAATACGAATAGAAAAGTTTATATTTATATATAT
>CAVCDC010000014.1:0-37670 GCA_963600865.1 Firmicutes bacterium CAG:103 | reverse complement strand
AGCACCATGGCCGCGCTCTTTCCATTAAATAAGGTGTTCATACTTCTTACGTTTTAATTGTTAGCGTTATTGTTTTGATTTCTGCTGCAAAATTACGCAATGACATGAACACCAGCGATAAAAATCATTTCATCGGCTGCGAAAATCCGTTCATGGTAACATTTTTGATAGAAGGCGAACGAAAATTGCTGTCATTCACAACGAAAGGAGACTGAACGTGTTACCTCTGTAAACACAAGAAAAGCGTCTGGAATAACAAAAAAAACAAAAAATGCATCGTTTCTGAGTTTTTTATGTTACTTTTGCAAGCTGAAATGCGAATTAAGAAGTTAGACATATTCATCGCCAAGCAATTTGGCCTGCTATTCATAGGAACATTCTTCATCTGCCAGTTTGTGCTGATGATGCAGTTTCTGTGGAGATATATCGACGACTTGATAGGCAAAGGACTGTCCGTGGAAGTGCTGGCACAGTTCTTCTGGTACATGGGACTCACCCTTGTGCCACAGGCACTTCCGCTTGCCATCCTCCTCTCCTCACTCATCACCTTCGGTAACCTCGGAGAGAGTTCGGAGCTTACAGCCATCAAGGCAGCAGGCATCTCACTGATGCAGGCATTCCGGTCGCTCATCTTCATCACCATCCTCGTGATGTGCAGTTCGTTCTATTTTCAGAACAACGTGGGGCCTAACTCCACCATGAAGTTGGCACAGCTACTCATCTCCATGAAGCAGAAGAGTCCTGAGTTGGAGATACCAGAGGGAATCTTCTACGACGGCATCCCCAATTGCAACCTTTACGTCCAGAAAAAAGACCTCAAGACGGGTAAGCTCTACGGCATCATGATTTACCGCATGACCAACAGCTACGAGGATGCAGCCATCATCTTAGCAGACTCCGGTATGCTGCAAAGTACTGCCGAGAAGAAGCACCTGCTGCTCACCCTACACAGCGGAGAGTGGTTCGAGAACATGCAGAGCAGCGAGTTGGCTGGCAGCGCCTCGGTGCCCTACCGCCGCGAATCGTTCATCACCAAGAAAATCGTCCTTGACTTCGACGCCGACTTCAACCTCACTGATGCGGGTTCACTGTCTAACAACGCCAAGGCAAAAGGACTGGCGAGAATCAGCCATGACATCGACTCACTCAACCTCTGCTACGACTCCGTGGGGCGCTCTTTCCTACAGGAAGCCAAGATGCGCTATCTGCAACATACGGCACTTACCCCAGCAGACTCACTAAAGGCTATCAAGAAGGCAGAGAAAGAAACAGTAGACTTCGACTCCCTCTTCCAGAAGCTACAGCCCGAGCAGAAGCTCTCCGCCGTAAACAACGCCATGTCAACGGTGCAACAAGCCACCAACGACCTGGACTTCAAAGGTATGATAACAGGAGACGGAGACAAGCTCATCAGGGAGCACAAGATAGAAGCCATCAACAAATTCACCCTTGCGCTCTCCTGCCTTATCTTCTTTTTTATAGGTGCGCCATTGGGAGCCATCATCAGAAAGGGAGGACTCGGCTTCCCCGTCATCATATCGGTATTGGTGTTCATCGTCTTCTTCATCCTCGACAACACAGGCTACCGCATGAGCCGCAACGGACTGTGGGCGATATGGTTCGGAAAAGGTCTCGCTACCGCTGTGCTGGCTCCTCTTGCAGTGTTTGTGACCTACAAGGCGACCAACGACTCCGTGGTGTTCAACATCGATGCCTACCGTGACTTCTTCGTCAAGCTCTTAGGCATCAAACTCAAGAGACACATCGCCAGCAAGGAGGTCATCATCCACGACCCAGACTACAGCAGGAATGCGGAACAGCTCGCACAAATGAACGAAGACATCTCATTATATAATAATGTGCACCACTTGAAGAAGTTGCCCAACATCATCAACGTATTCTTCAAATACCAGCCAGACCATGAGGTGGAACGTATCAGCGAACAACTGGAGACAATCATAGAAGACCTCTCCAACTCACGCAACAAGTTTGTGCTGCACGACATCAACCTCTACCCCATCCTTGCCACAAAGGCACACACACGTCCCTTCGAGCGCAGATGGCTCAACATCATAGCGGCAGTCATCGTCCCCATAGGAGCTGTGCTCTACCTCAGGATGTGGCGCTTCCGACTTAGGCTGTATAAAGACCTGAAGGTGGTGAAGACAACAAACAACGACATCATCATGAGAATAAAAGAAATGTAACTACACTATAAAGTATCAAAAACATGGCAGAATTAAAACTCAACAGCATAGAAGAGGCTGTAAAAGACTTCAAGGAAGGAAAATTTGTCATCGTTGTCGACGACGAAGACCGCGAGAACGAAGGTGACCTCATCATTGCAGCAGAAAAAATAGACGCAGAAAAAGTCAACTTCATGCTGAAACATGCACGCGGCGTGCTCTGTGCCCCTATCACCATCAGCAGGTGCGACGAACTCGACTTGCCTCACCAGGTTTCAGAGAACACCTCCGTACTCGGTACTCCCTTCACTGTAACCATCGATAAACTCGAAGGCTGCGCCACTGGTGTCTCCGCTCACGACAGGGCAGAGACCATCAAGGCTCTCGCCGACCCTCAATCCACTCCACAGACATTCGGAAGACCAGGGCACGTGAACCCACTCTATGCGCAAGACAACGGTGTATTGCGCCGTAGTGGACACACCGAGGCGGCTATAGACCTCTGCAACATGGCAGGGCTCTACCCTGCCGGGGCTCTGATGGAGATTATGAACGAGGACGGTACCATGGCACGACTGCCACAACTATTGGAGTTTGCCAAGGAATGGGGTCTCAAGGTCATCTCCATCAAAGACATGATAGAATACCGACTGAAGAAGGAGTCACTTATCGAAGTGGGTGAAGAGGTAGACCTCCCCACGGCATACGGGCACTTCCACCTCATACCATTCCGCCAGGCAAGCAACGGTCTGGAGCACATGGCGCTCATCAAGGGAGAATGGAAGGAAGACGAACCCATCCTCGTGCGCGTACATTCTTCATGTGCCACTGGTGATATTCTCGCAAGCAAACGCTGCGACTGTGGACAACAGTTGCACAAGGCGATGGAGATGATTGAAAAAGAAGGAAAGGGTGTGCTCATCTATATGCAACAGGAAGGCAGAGGTATCGGACTGATGAACAAGATCGCTGCGTACAAACTACAGGAAGAGGGTTATGACACGGTGGACGCCAACACCCACTTAGGTTTCAAACCCGACGAGCGCGACTACGGATGTGGAGCGCAGATGCTGAGGCATCTTGGAGTTCACAAGATGCGCCTCATGACAAACAACCCCGTAAAGCGTGTCGGCCTTGAGGCATACGGTCTCGAAATCGTAGAAAACGTAAGCATCGAGACAACACCCAACAAGTACAACGAGCGTTACCTCAAAACCAAACGCGACCGTATGGGGCACACGCTGCACATTAAATAAAAAGCAAAAATTACTTTTCCGCTACAAAATAGCAAATTATGTCTGCTTTTCTTCCGCAAAAGAAATAAAATGACTAAATTTGCACACAATTAACAAAAACAAAGAAAACTATGGCACAATTATCTGACCGTCTCAACAGACTGGCACCGTCAGCAACACTGGCGATGTCACAGAAAAGTAGTGAAATGAAAGCCCAAGGCATCGATGTCATCAACATGAGTGTAGGAGAGCCAGACTTCAACACACCCGACAACATCAAAGAGGCTGCCAAACAAGCTATCGACGACAACTACTCACGCTATTCACCAGTTCCTGGATATCCAGAACTGAGAAAAGCAATTGTTGCCAAACTCAAAAACGAGAACGGACTGGACTACACTACCAATGAAGTTATCGTAGGCACTGGTGGAAAACAGGGTATATGTAATGTCATCCTCGCCCTTGTCAACCCAGGTGATGAAGTCATCATTCCCGCTCCCTACTGGGTAAGCTACCCACAAATGGTGAAACTCGCAGGTGGTGAACCCGTCATCGTGAGCGCAGGCTTCGAACAAGACTTCAAGATGACAGCCAGTCAACTGGAAGCTGCCATCACCCCCAAGACAAAGATGCTTATCCTCTGTTCTCCAAGCAACCCTACGGGAAGCGTATATTCACAAGAGGAGTTGGCTGCCCTCGCCGAGGTACTCAGAAAGCACAAGGACGTATTCGTCCTCGCTGACGAGATATACGAGCACATCAACTATGTTGGCAAGCACCACAGTATCGCCGCAGAGCCAGGCATGAAGGAACAGACCATCATCGCCAATGGTGTTTCTAAGGCGTATGCGATGACAGGATGGCGAATCGGCTTTATCGCTGCCCCAGAATGGATAGTCAAGGGATGCAACAAACTGCAGGGACAGTACACCAGTGGCACTTGCTCTGTCAGTCAGAAAGCAGCAGAAGCAGCCTATACACTCGACCAAAGTGCAGTGGAAGAGATGCGCCAGGCTTTCGAACGTCGCCGCGACCTCATCGTCAAACTTGCCAAGGACGTGCCAGGACTGGAAGTGAACGTGCCACAAGGAGCTTTCTACCTCTTCCCGAAATGCAGCAGTTTCTACGGCAAGAGTAACGGCGAGCGCACGATCAACAACAGCACCGACTTGGCTATGTACCTTTTGGAAGAGGCACATGTTGCCACAGTAGGCGGAGACGCCTTTGGTGACCCAGAATGCTTCCGTATGAGCTATGCAACAAGCGATGAGAATATCGTCGAAGCACTGCGACGCATCAAGGAAGCACTCGGCAAGTTGAAATAAGCACAAAAACAGATAAAAGAAGACGTAAAAAACCGCCAACAATAGTGGACGGGAGGACACAAGCCCTCCCGTCCAAAAAGAACAAATCAGCAGTACAAAAGACTAAAATCAGCAAGAAAAGGCAAAATAATGACTAAATAAACTTCAATTAGCCGTTAAAACTTCTTAAATATGATTTTAGTTATCTTTAATTTGCTATCTTTGCGTGGAAATAATAACCGAAGTACGTCTTAGACAAATATTAGACATATAACTGTTCTACAAAACAAAGGAAGAATCAATACAAATAATTTATTAACTAATAATTTAAAAAGTAAAATTATGGCAACTACAAAACAAGCAGCCCCAGCAAAGAAGTCTGAGGGCTTTCAGGGAGTAAGAGGCGCATTCTGGATCATCGTGGTATGTGCAGCTATCGCATTCACACTGTTCTTCACATGGTTCGGCAACGACATGCACTTCCAGGATCCCGGAACAAACGAGCACCCAGCCGACATTTGGGGTACAATCTTCAAGGGCGGTGTCATCGTGCCTATCATCCACACACTGTTGCTCACAGTATTGGCTATGACCATTGAGCGCTGGTTGGCTCTCAAGACTGCTACAGGTACAGGTGCACTTCCTAAATTCGTAGCTAACATCAAGGCTGCATTGAACGCTAACGACTTTGCAAAGGCAAGCCAGCTCTGCGACAAGCAGAAGGGTTCTGTTGCCAACGTGGTTCGCGCTTCCTTGAACGCTTACGCTTCTATGGAGAGCGGTGCTAACGCATCTTTGAAGAAGTCACAGAAGGTAGCTAAGATTCAGCAGGCTCACGAGGAGGCTACTCAGCTTGAGATGCCTACATTGACAATGAACTTGCCAATCATCGCAACTATCGTAACTTTGGGTACATTGACCGGTCTTCTCGGTACTGTGACTGGTATGATCAAGTCATTCTCCGCTTTGTCTTCAGGTGGTGGCGCTGACTCAGCAGCACTTTCTGCAGGTATTTCTGAGGCCTTGATCAACACCGCATTCGGTATCGCAACATCTTGGTGTGCCGTTGTATCTTACAACACTTTCACCAACAAGGTTGACAAGTTGACATATGCACTCGACGAGGTAGGTTACTCAATTGCTCAGACATACGAAGCTAACCACACAGAAGAGGCTTAATTTTTGCTAACCCTTTAAAATTTTATCGCTATGGGTAAAGTAAAAATTAAGAA
Organism: Firmicutes bacterium CAG:103; assembly: GCA_963600865.1. Classification (GTDB taxonomy): domain Bacteria; phylum Bacteroidota; class Bacteroidia; order Bacteroidales; family Bacteroidaceae; genus Prevotella. The sequence goes on along the minus strand of CAVCDC010000014.1, from coordinate 31,713 downwards.
AAGTGACGTCTGGGTCGACATGACACCTATGGCAGATACCATGACCCTGTTGCTTACCTTCTTCATGCTCACCTCCACATTCGTGAAGAACGAGCCTGTAAAGGTAAACACGCCAGGTTCTGTATCTGAGATCAAGGTGCCTGAGAACGGCGTCCTGACAATCCTGGTCAGCCCTGAAAAGGATGCTACCGGCAAACCAACCGGTGAAGGCCAGGTCTTTATGAATATTGACAATACCGACCAGCTGGGTAACACTTTGAGCACAATGACCTCCAACTATGGTGTGGAATTGACTCCAAAGATGATTGAGACATTCAAGAGCGAAGGTACATTCGGTGTCCCCATGGACGACCTGAAGACCTACCTCTCGATGAGCGCCACCAAGCGTCCTCAATATATCCAGACAAAAGGTATTCCTCTCGACAGTATCAAGGGTGGCATGAGCGAATTCCAGCAATGGGTAGACGCAGCGCGCAACGCCAACGAGGACATCAAGATTGCCCTCAAGGCTGATGCCAGCACACCTTACAAGACAGTGAAGAGAGTGATGAACGAACTCCAAGACATGGACGAGAGTCATTACTATATGATTACACAGTTAAAAAAACAGGGGGACGAATAAATGGCAAAGAAAGAAAGCAAACAAAAGAAAGCTAATGTCCGCGTAGACTTTACGCCTATGGTGGATATGCTCATGCTTCTTATCACGTTCTTCATGCTGTGTACCACGCTGAGCAAGCCCCAGACAATGGAGCTTACCATGCCAAGTAATGACAAGAACCAGAACGAAGAGAACAAGAACGAGTCTAAGGCATCTGAGACAGTTACCATCTATGTTGCCGCTGACAACAAGATTTACTATGGTTCCGGTATCCCTGAGTACTCCAACATCAACTGGTTGAAGGAGACAACATGGGGCAAGGATGGCTTGCGCAAAGTCTTGTCTGAGCACGCTACAGAAAACGGTACCCGTCCTGTAGAGCGTATCTCTCTCGCTGTTAAGGAGCTGAACTCTGAAAAAGCGAAGAATCCGAACATGTATCCCGACAGCACCTACCAGAAGAAGTTGAGCGATTTGAAGGCTGGTAACTTGAAGGATGGCAAGATTCCAACCCTTACCATCGTCATCAAGCCTACTGACAACGCGACATACAAGAACATGGTAGATGCCCTCGACGAAATGCAGATATTGAACATTGGTACTTATGTGATAGACAAAATCAACGCCGACGACGAGAAACTTCTCGAGTTGAGAGGCGTGAAACTCTAACACTGACAGGTACCAACAATTAAAACAAGAAGAAAATGGCAAAAATTGATCTTTACGATCCTAAATGGGTCGAAATGGTTTTCGCTGGAAAGAACAAGGAGTATGGTGCATACCAGCTCCGCAAGGGTACTTCCGGTCGTAACATCAAAGCGCTTGTCATCTTGGTCATAGCTGCAGCTCTCGTCGGTGGTTTCCTCGCTTGGAAAGTGATTGAACAGAAACAAGCTGAAGAGCAGCAGGCTTACATGGAGGCTTTGCAGTTGGCAAAACTCCAGGAGCAGGCTAAGAAGCGTGAAAAGAAAGAAGAGCCCGTAAAGCCAAAGATAGAACAGAAGAAAGAGATACCTGTGGCTCGCGAGACTCAGAAGTTTACTGCACCTGTCATCAAGAAGGATGAACTCGTAAAAGAGGAGAACCAGGTGAAGCAGATGGACAAACTGGACGAGAAGGTTGCCGTCGGCACCGAAAACAAAGAAGGTGTCAAAGACCGTAACGTAGAGGCTGTGCGTACAGAAATCGCTGTAGCAGCACCACCTCCACCACCAGCACCAAAACCTGAGGTATCAAACAAGGTATTTGATGTCGTGGAGGAGATGCCAAGCTTCCCCGGAGGTTTTGCAGCTCTCAACACGTTCCTCAAGAACAACTTGAAATACCCTGTCGTTGCACAAGAGAATGGTGTGCAGGGTCGTGTAACCGTAGGTTTCGTCGTAGAGCGTGACGGTTCCATCACCGACGTCAAGGTTATCAAGTCTGTAGACCCATCACTCGACCGTGAGGCTGTGCGCGTCGTTAAGGCGATGCCGAAGTGGACTCCCGGTAAGCAGAATGGTTCTGCTGTACGTGTGAAGTACAACTGTCCTGTAGTATTTAGATTGCAGTAAAACATGAACAAGACATCTTATAGTTTTATAGGATTAGCATTACTGTCCTTGGCTTGCCTCTCGTCATGCGGCGGGAAGAAAGCCAATGACGGAAGAACAGACACACCGACGTCAGGGACGATTCAGTTCGTCTCTGACGAAAGTTTAAGTCCTGTCATTGAAGAGGAAAGGGAGCAATTCCAATTTGAATATCCTAACGCTCACCTGAAGCCTCTTTATACTGACGAGGTGACCGGACTTGAAATGATCAGAGATTTCAAGACAACCTTGCTTTTCAGTTCACGAAGTCTGAAACCAAGCGAGATTGCTTACCTGAAATCAAAGAGTAATGTCATTCCCTCTGTATTCCCAATAGGATATGACGGACTGGCGTTTATCGTCAACAAGAACAACAATGATACCTGCATCACGGTGAACGACATCAAGCGCATCCTTACAGGAAAAGCGAAGAAATGGAGCGACATCGTAGCGGGATCGAAAAGGGGTGACATCGACGTCGTATTTGACAACACACGCTCTGCCACAACCAACTTTGTCGTTGACTCTGTCCTGCATGGTGAGAAATTGGGACCTAACATCACAGCAGCCAAGACCAGTAAACAGGTAATTGACTATGTAGACAAGACCCCCAACGCCATCGGTGTCATCGGAAGCAACTGGCTCAATGACCGCAGGGACACAACCAACACAACATTCAAAAAGAACATTCACGTCGTACAAATCTCCATCAAGGACAAAGCTACCGAGATGAATAGTTGGAAGCCATACCAGGCATACCTACTTGACGGAAGGTATCCATTTGTACGTACTCTATATGCCATCGTGGTGGATCCTCATAAGGCACTGCCTTGGAGTTTTGCCAACTACATCACGAATCCAAGGGGACAGCTTATATTGTTCAAGACTGGTCTCCTACCCTACCGTGGCGACATCACATTCAAAAAAGTCGATATAAAGAAGTAAAAGAAGTAAGGGTTTTGATGAACTCAAAATAGTAAACTACGAATTATGAAAGCAGTTAAATATCTTGTAGCGGGATTACTGATGATGGGATTGTCAGTTCCAGCAATGGCTCAGGACGCAAACTACGTTGAAATGCTGAAGCCAATAGAGAGTAGCCTGAAGGCGGGTAGCACCGACACAAAGGCTCTTGAGAAGAGTGTGAAAGAATACACAAAGGAGTTCAAGAAGAACCCCAAGGCACTTGTTGCATTGGGCAACCTCTTTGCCGTAAACAAGAACTACGAAAAGGCAACAGAACTTGCCAACCTCGCACTTACAAAGGACTCACACTATGGTGACGCCTACTTGTTGCTCGGCGATATCGAGGCAATGCAGGACAAAGGTGGTGAGGCTGCCAGCTGGTACAAGCAGTGTATGACTATGGATCCCAAGAATCCACAGGGATACATCAGCTACGCCAATGTATACCAGAAGATAGACCCTGCAGGAAGTGCTGAAGCACTGAAACAGTTGAAGCAGGTGAACCCAGAATATCCTTACGAGGCAAAGGCTGGCTACAACTACTATAGCAACCAGAAATTTGAGGAGGCATACAAGCTCTTCAAGCAAACAGACCCGAACAAACTTGAAGAGTATATCTATGTAGCATACGCTATCACAGACTACATGCTGAACAAGAAGGACGAGGCTCTGTCTCTTTCAGAGAGCGGACTTCAGAAATATGCCAAGGATGCTACCTTCCACCGTGTAGCATTGTGGTCAGCTGTAGACCTTCAGAAGTTTGACGCTGCATTGCAGCACGCTGATGTCATCATGAACACTGACTCTATCAAGAAGACAGCACGTGACTACAACTACTATGGTATGGCTCTCGCAGGTACACAGCAATACGACAAGGCTGTGGAGCAGTATCAGAAGGCCATGCAGCTGAAAGCTGACGACCCCAAGCCTTTGCAGTACATCTCAGAGGCATATAAGTTGAAGGGTGACGAAGACAAGGCATTGGAGTACAACGACAAGTATATGAGCAAGAACGCTGATGCCAGTCCTTCAGACTATGTAAAATGGGCAGACATCTGGAGCACAAAGGCTAAGAAAGAGGGTAGCGACAAAGCTGCTTGCGTAACAAAGGCTGTCGAGATATACAACACCATGGCTTCCAAGTATCCTACACTGAAGTCATACGCAGACCTTCAGGCTGCAAACATTGCGTTCGCCAACGAGTTGGATGACAAAGCATTGGAGAACTACCAGAAGGTTATTGACGAGGTAGCAAACAAGCAGTATGATGCAGACGAGAAGGGCTACTTGATGCAGGCATACAAGAACGCTGGCTACATCTATTGGAGTTCAAAGAACGACCTTGAGACAGCAAAGCCCTACTTCGAGAAATTACTGCAGTTGGATCCAAACAACTCACTTGCCAAGAAGGCTCTTGGACTGGACGAGCCAGCAGCAGAACAGCCTCAGCAATAAGACAACATTTCCAAAGTTAACTTTGGAATACTATAGGTTAATCATCGTGGCAGGAGTGGTCGTGAGACTACTCCTGTTTTTTTTGTGATAAACGGGAAACGAGACAGGATCAAATGGCATGTAACAAGGTTATCATAAAAACCAAGAAGAGCGTTATCATAAAACCAAGAAGAGCGACCCATGACTGAGCCGCTCCAATTGTTGTATGTAACTAAAAGTATCTATCCTTAAATATTAAGGAAGACTGATTGCCTCGTTAGGACAAACATCAGCGCAAGTGCCGCACTCTGTGCAAGCATCAGGGTTGATAGAATACTTGTCGCCCTCAGAGATAGCACCTGATGGACACTCATCGATACATGTACCGCAAGCGATACAATCGTCACCAATTACGTAAGCCATAATAATAATGTTTTATAATTAATAATGTTTTTGTACTTTACTATAGGATTATCAACTTCATAAGTCGATACCTAATTATATGGTGCAAAGGTAATAATTATTTTTGATAATACCTACAAATAGGTATCCTTTTTTCTTCTCATACCCGTAATACATACTGATTCTAAATAAGGACGAGAGAAAAAGAAGATGAAAATCCTAACGAGAAAAACAATAAGAGGCGGAAAAAAGCGTTATTAAGACATGAGAAAGAAAATACTTATCACACTGATACTCGCAATAGTAGTATGCCTTCAAATACAAGGACAAGAGAGGACTGTGGAAAACAGGCCCTATACCGATTTGAGAAAATTTCATTTCGGAGTACTCATCGGAGCTCACCTGCAAGACATAGAACTGGTGAATGCCGGACCGCAGACCTACATCAATGATGCAGGTGAAGAAGTTCCCACTTGCGTGACTGTTGACCAAGACAGATGGGACCCAGGCTTTAACGTAGGCGTATTGGGCGAGTTGCGGCTCAGTACCCACTTCCAGTTGCGCATCGCCCCAGCCATGTATTTTGGAACACGCCAACTGACCTACCACAACCTACTGCAAAATGATGCGCAAGGCAATCCGACAGAACAACGCCAGGAGTTGAAAACAGCTTACTTCTCAACGGCATTCGAACTGCTCTTCTCCGCACCGCGGTTCAACAACCACCGTCCCTACATCATGGCAGGCATCAACCCGATGCTGAACCTGAACAGCACAAACGACGACTACCTCAAACTCAGAAAATCAGACGTATTCTTAGAAGTAGGCGTAGGATGTGACTTCTACCTACCTTTCTTCAAATTACGCCCCGAGCTTAAATTCATGTTCGGCTTGTCCAATGCAATAGACAAGAACCACGTCAATAACATCAAAGACAAGAACATGATGCCATACGCCATGTCGTCAAAGGAAGCCCACAGCAAAATGATCGCACTTTCGTTCTACTTCGAATAAAGTAAAAGCTCCCCAATATAGGGAGCTTTTACTTTATTTATTCTTTACAAGGTCGAGAGTCATTTTACCAATCCACATTCCACTCTTACCATTTTGGTCAATGGGAACAGGGGTTCCATCAAGGTTGTTCAGATATTCCAACTTCTTGAAGAAAGTATGGCTATGTCCACCAAGAACAAGGTCAATATCACGTGTCGCCGGCACCAACTCTGTATCATCTATGCCATCAATATCCCATCCCAAATGAGAGAGGCAGACCACCACGTCACATTTTTCCTTTTCCTTCAAGAACGATGCCATCTCATTGGCTTTCTTGATAGGGTCCTCATACTTGATGGTACCATAATTCGCCTCACTCACCAAACCAGCGAGCTCGGGACAGACACCAAAGACCCCAATCTTCAATCCCTTTCTGCGAATAATAGTATATGGTTTCACCACCCCTTCCAGCGGAGTACCCGAGAAGTCATAGTTACTGCATACAATAGGGAACTTTGCCATTTTGAAAATCCTCACCATGTTGTCAATACCGAAATCAAACTCATGGTTACCTATCGTGGCAGCATCATATTTCATCTCATTCATCAGTCCAACCTCTACATCGCCTTTAAAGAGCGAGTAATATGGAGAGCCCTGCGAGAAATCACCACTGTCAAAGAGCAACAAGTCTGGATTACTCTTCCTCTCCTCCTTCAACATAGCTACCCGACGCAGGAAACCGCCGCGGTCGGCTAATGCCGTATCAGCCATATTAGGATTGATAGGCATAACACAAGAATGAGTATCATTCGTGTGGAGGATCACCAACTGGACATGCTTTTGCTTATCAGCCTTTACTTTTTTTGCGGTTGCAGCAAATGGATGCGCCACCACCAAGGCTACAGCAAACACAATATATAATAATGTATGTCTCTTCATTTCACACTAAATTATATTCTACACCAAAATTATTCTACGACACAACGACCCTCTACACGAGACTCAACACTAACACCTTCTGACATCTTCTCACGGAAAAAGTTCATGATGATGTACCTCACATTGTTTTCACGCTGTTTGGGAGCAAACACATTCGTACCGCTCTTGAAAGCCACCAGTTGGTCATTACCTTCAGCGAGATAATCGAGTGTTGCAACGCGGTAAGAAGCCTTCTCATCGACAGGTTTCCCATTAATGGTGGCACAGCGCAGTTGACCGTCCTTCGTGATGACGAGCTTGACGCCATGGCTCAAGCCCTCTCCACCTCGATGAGCTATCTGCCGAAACAGTTCCATCACCTTCTCGCCAGAAAGAGTAAGAAAACAAATCTTGTTTTCGAAAGGAGCCATATCATTGACATCTCCTACAGTAATTTTCCCCTTAGGTAGTCCCGAACGGATGCCGCCCATATTATAGACAGCGAAAACAGGTTTCTCATCAAAGTCCTTGCCTGCCCATACCAAGATATCGCAGAGCAAATTGCTCAATTCACTCTCAGGTCTGTGACGTTCCATATAGTGAGCGGTCAAGCCAACTACAGGTCCCATGACACTATCCACCTTCGCCTTGTAAGGTGCTATAAAGGCATCGGCAGCAGCATCGTGAAGGGAGTCCCACCTGCTGTCCATCAGGATGCGCGTACGATCCACATGCGCCACCTTATATTGCTGCGCCACCACATCAGTAGGAGCCAAGAAGGCAAATGAAGCCAAAAAGACATGAGCTCCGATGCATGATTTCATATTTTTCATCTATTAAATAAGTGTTTGTTCAATACATTATCTTCTTACAAAGACAGTGCAAAGGTACATCAAAACAGAGAATAAAACAAAAAAAATCGTCAAAACCGCAATAAAAGGTCTGAAAACTTGCAAGATAAGAGAAATAGTCGTACCTTTGCAGCCGCTTTTCGACGTAACCGCTGACAGGACTGAAGAGTGGTCCTTCATGTTGCGCAGGAACGACAAACAATTTTTAATATCTACAAAAATGGATTTGATTAAAGTTGCTGAAGAAGCATTTGCAACCGGCAAGAAGTTCCCTGAGTTCAAGTCAGGTGACACTATCACAGTCGCTTACAAAATCGTCGAGGGTAGCAAGGAGCGTATCCAGCTCTACCGCGGTGTAGTCATCAAGATCTCTGGTCACGGAGACAAGAAGCGTTTCACTGTTCGCAAGATGTCTGGAACAGTAGGCGTTGAGCGTATCTTCCCTATCGAGTCACCCGCTATCGATTCTATCGAGGTGAACAAGCGTGGTAAGGTACGTCGTGCTAAGCTTTACTACCTGCGCAAGTTGACAGGTAAGAAGGCTCGTATCGCTGAGAAGAAGACTGTAACCAAGACTGCAGAATAATCATTCTGTTTTGGAGCAACCATGGTTTCCGACAGGAGTCATGGCAAAAAGATAAGAGGGACACCTTGCTATTGCAGGTTCCCTCTTTCTTTTTTTCTGAAAACGTAATATGTTTTATAAGTCATCCTCATCAGCCAATTCTATTTTCTTTTCCCTTCCCTCATAGTTCACCTGGGCATCGTCATCACCATGCAGGGCATCCTGAAAATCCTCCCAACACTGAAAACCCGCAAAGAGTGCCAACCTGTCAAGAGCTTCCTTTGACGGTTTTTCCACCTTCTTCATATAGTTCCACATTTTGTGCAACGTTTGGGCATTAAGATGTTTCTTTTCCTTTTTCATAAACTGGATATTAGCTTTCTACCGCTATGCAAAATTACAAAAAAGAATTGTAAGAACAAGCAAAGCAAGACAATTTAGTGAAGGGTAAATGAGAAAATACTGCGGTAAACAATATTTTTGTTTAAGAAAGGGCACAAGACTGCCAAGGTTAGAGCAGAAAACTGCTTAGGTTAGAGCAGAAGACTGCCATCGTCAGGCAAAAATTTAAGGACGCATTTTGTTGTTACAGAATTAATTATTAACTTTGCCGACAAAAAGCGGAAAGGTCACAACGCCTTGCCACTACTTGGTACGAAAAACTTCAACACAAATGAACGAATTAGCATTAAAGTACGGTTGCAACCCCAACCAGAAGCCATCCCGCATTTTTATGGAAGATGGCAGCGAACTCCCCATCGAAGTACTCAACGGTCGTCCAGGCTACATCAATTTCCTTGATGCGCTCAATTCCTGGCAGCTTGTCAAGGAACTGAAAGCAGCCACTGGAATGCCAGCAGCAGCCAGTTTCAAGCACGTGTCACCAGCAGGTGCTGCCATAGGTTTGCCACTGAGCGACACCTTGAAGAAGATTTACTTCTGCGATGATGTCAACTTCGAACTGACACCCCTTGCTTGTGCCTACCTCCGTGCTCGTGGAGCAGACCGCATGTGCTCATACGGCGACTTCGTAGCGCTCAGCGACGAGTGTGACGAGGCAACAGCCCTCCTCATCAAGCGAGAGGTTAGCGACGGTGTCATCGCACCAAGTTATACACCTGAGGCAATAGAGATTCTGAAGGAGAAGCGCAAAGGGACATACAACGTCATCAAGATAGCCCCCAACTACACACCGGCTCCCATCGAGCGCAAACAGGTATTCGGAGTGACATTCGAGCAAGGACGCAACGAAGTGAAGCTCGACGATCCAGCACTCTTCGAAGACATCCCTACCAAGAACAAGAACTTCCCCGCAGACGCCAAGCGCGACCTCATCATATCGCTCATCACCTTGAAATACACCCAGAGCAACTCCGTTTGCTACGTCAAGGATGGTCAAGCCATAGGTATCGGCGCCGGCCAGCAAAGCCGCATCCACTGCACACGTCTTGCAGGAAACAAGGCAGACGAATGGTGGCTGCGCCAGTGTCCTAAGGTAATGAACCTTCCTTTCAAGGAAAAGATACGCCGTGCCGACCGTGACAATACTATCAATGTATACATCTCTGATGAGTGGGAAGACGTACTGCAGGACGGAGTATGGGAGCAGTTCTTCACCGAGAAGCCAGAGCCTCTGACCCGCGAGGAAAAGAAGGCATGGATAGCCCAGAACAAGGGTGTATCTGTAGGTAGCGATGCCTTCTTCCCCTTCGGTGACAACATCGAGCGCGCCCACAAGAGTGGCGTAGAGTATATCGCCCAAGCAGGTGGGTCTATCCGCGACGACAATGTCATAGAGACATGCGACAAGTACGGCATTGCCATGGCGTTCACTCATGTGCGTTTGTTCCACCACTAATTAAGTGAAGAACGAAGAGAGAAGAGTGAAGAGTTAAAGTGAAGAGTGAAGAGTGAAGAGTGAAGAGTGAAGAATCCAACACTCTTTTAATACAAATATGATATGAATGACATAGACGACATCATCATGGGCGGCATGGTCTTCAAAGGCGGCGGTGGTCCCAAGAAGGAGGACGACGGCAAGGTGAAGACCAAGGCAAAGAAGAAGAAATACATCACCGGTGCTCACGGAAGCGGTTCGGCACGCCAAAAGGCAAAGTATCGCCAGCAACGCGCCAACCGCCACAAATAAGATCCACCCAAGTCACCGAACAAGATGACCCCTATACAAAGTTGAGGGTTGGCTTCCTCCCGGAAGTCAACCCTCATATTGGTCATATCAACATAAAATTATAATTTATATATAAGAGAGATTCTTAGAAGTACTCCCTAAGCCGCCCTCGAAAGAGCGGCAGAGGAAATTTTTGTTACACCCTTTTGGTGCGTTGCCTTTACATCAAAGCCTTGATGTCAGAGAGAGGCTTCTTCTCAGTTGTACCGTCCTTGTAAGTAACAGTGAAGAAATCGTGTACAGACTTGCCATTCTTGAACTGAACCACAGCGACGCCACCTTCGCGAAGCTGCAATGTGAAATAGCCTTCACGCTTGCCGTTGACATACTTTCCGTGCCATTTCTCCTTACCGTTCTTATAATAGGAAGTAACCTCACCATTGAAAACCGTATTCCTGTCATTACCTAAATCGATGAAAGAATAACCGCCTTCAGCTCTCAGGTTTCCGTTCATATAGAAGTCCTGGAAAACATTTTTCTTTGTAACACCGCTTCCTGTCGTCATGAGAAGGCGATAGTAAGCAGCCTGATCGGCAGAAGCCACATTGCTCATATTCTCTGCATAATAGATAGTGTCAGCTACTACGGTTGCGTTCTCTACATGCTTACGGCCAAAGCTTGCGATTGCTACTAAAGCCATTACTGAAAATAATATTGCTCGTTTCATAATTATTACGTTTTATAGGTTTATACTCTTTGTTTTTTCTGATGCAAAGATAGTTCATTTTTCCATAAGTTGTATTTTTCCTTAACGCTATTTTATCTTATTTTTTGCCTGCATTCAATTTTGAAATTTGTAACGCACACAAACTAAGAAATTATTGTTTTTAGGTCTCACAACTTACACTTTGTCATAGATAACTATTAAGAATACCCTATAAAAGTATCATGAGCTAACAATATGTTACTTTCTCTTCTTCACGCCACCACTCTTGGTGAGCGTAAGGACCGATGCCTGCAGCTTCCGTGCCACATGATCGAAGAGGATAGCAGGGTTCAGTCTTTTCCCCTTGAAGTGCACCTCAAAATGCAGATGTTCCGTCGTGGCGCGCCCCGTGCGTCCTGTGAGTCCAATCACCTGTCCCGCCTTCACCTTGTCCCCTTTCCTGACGAGATTCTTCGACTGGTGACTGTAAAGGGTCTCAAAACCGTAAGCATGGCGTACACGAATACAGTTACCATAACCCGAAAACGGTCCTGAGCTAACCACCACACCATCGAATGCCGCCACGACATCATCATTGGGACGCGTCTTGAGGTCTACTCCCGAATGTCGGCGACTGCCACCATAAGGACTGATTACCTTCGCTCCTGAGAGCGGATAAGCCCAATGGGTAGCTTCTATTTTCTGGAGGTCCAGTTCGAAGGCATCGGAAGAGACGAAGGGATCGTTTACCTCATCGGGATCAAGTGTGAGTGCATCCTTGGTCTTTGACTTTTTCTTTCCTTGTGCGGAGGCAGAAGACTTCCCGGTAGAGACCACCGAGACATTCACACGGTTCCCCGCCTTACGGAATTGCAATGTCTGCCGCCTCAGTTTATGATTTTTAAGGTCGAGAAGCGTCTCAGGATTCAATCGCGCTCCATTTACCATCATGGAGAAATCGCAGAACACCTGACTGTTCTTGCCTCCTACGATGGCAAGCGTCTGTCCTGCCGTTACAGACTGCCCCACCTTGACCAAGTTTTCCGCATTATAGGCATAGACGGTCTCGATGCCATTATCGTGTCTTACCACGACGACATTGCCATATCCCTCTATCTTACGTGACAAGCGCACATGACCAGCGAACATTGCCTTGACAGCATCGCCCTTCTTCGTCTCTATCCTCACCACTCCATTATTGATGCCAACCACCTTGCCTACAGGAAGCGGAAAGGAATATTCCTTCTCCCCAAGTCCGATGAAGTCAACATTAAAGGCATTTGTCCGCTCGAAGAGACCGGGTGTAGCAATAACTACCTGTTGCTGTTCGGCAGATGTAAAGCCGACTTTCGCAGGAGCAAAAGCCAAAGAAGGAAGCCCGAGTATCAAAAGGACAAGAGACACCAAAAGGAAGCGGAATCGGAATTCAGCTTTTGACCTTATTATATAATAGGTGTAAGTAGAGAAATATGGGATAGGTTTTCGTATCATCATGCTAATTGTCATTCACACAAAAGTTATTTAGTTATACAAGGATTCAGTATTTGTTTTTAGTCTTGAAGCATAATGCCAGTAAAGATACGGCCAGATTTGATTCCTAACCGACGAGCTGAAAAATAATCCTCATGGCATTCATAGGTACAGATATCAGACTGGAAGATATTCTTGGCGAGCACACCACTCTGTTGCAGTTGGAGAGTGTTACAAAGAGGCAGGTCTATATGCCATTTCCATGGAGTATCACTATAATCAGTCTGGTTCATGACAGGCATTTTCTCCGCAATGGTTTCCATATCAAAGCCAGCCTTACAGAACTCCTCATACACCTCGTTCCCCACTTCAAAAGATTTCTTCGAGATGCCCGGTCCTATCACCGCCTTCAGCTGTTCGGGCTGCGTATGATAAGCCACATGCATTGCATCTACCGTTTTCTGGACTATGCGCATCACCGTCCCCCTCCACCCTGCGTGGACAGCAGCCACAGCATGGTGCGTATCATCGTAAAGCAACACAGGAATACAGTCGGCTGTGGAGACACCTATGCAGACACCCGTCGAATGGGTCATCACTGCATCAACACCATCGAGCAAACGTTCCTGCTCGTCAGCGGAAAAAGAAAGGAAATGGTCATCAAGTCGGCGCACCTCCGTACCATGCACCTGATGCGGCAAGACAATATGAGAAACATCCACACCGAGTTTCTCTGCCAAAATGCGGCGGTTTTCCGCTATATGTTCTTGTGAGTCCCCGCAATAAGGGTTGATATTGAAAGAACCATACGTCCCTTCACTCACACCACCCTTGCGGGTAGTGGAAAAAGCCACTACCCCCTCTGCGAGTATATATTCCTTCATTCCTATCATTCGTATTCGAAGTCTTCGAGTTCCTCCACATCCTCTACATCGTCTTCGTCGATATATTCCACGACATCCTCGCCTTCGTCGGCGAGTTCCTGTTGGAATCTGCTCATATCCTTGTCGCGGTGTACCAATGTGTCTTCGGAAGTAATCTCCTGCAGTTTGTTGCTCTCAGAGTTCAGTTCTTTCCAGAGCACATCCTTCAAGTCTTGTATACCGAATCCCGTAACAGACGAGATAAAGACCACAGGGAGGTCTGATGGCAACGTCTCTTTCAGCATCTCCATCAGTTCCTCATCGAGCAAGTCACATTTGGTGACAGCGAGGACACGATGCTTGTCAAGCATCTCAGGATTGAAATTACTCAATTCCCCCAACAGCACCTCATACTCTTTCTTGATGTCCTCCGTATCTCCAGGCACCATAAAGAGCAGCAGAGAGTTGCGCTCTATGTGTCGTAGGAATCGCAGACCAAGTCCTTTACCCTCACTTGCCCCTTCGATGATACCGGGAATGTCAGCCATGACGAAACTCTGATGGTCACGGTAGTCTACGATACCCAAAGACGGTTCAAGGGTTGTAAACGGATAATTCGCTATCTTGGGACGAGCAGAAGAGACAGCAGACAGCAAGGTAGACTTACCCGCATTAGGGAAGCCAACGAGTCCGACATCAGCAAGGAGTTTGAGCTCCATGATGACGGTCATTTCCTGCATCGGTTCACCCGGTTGGGCGTAGCGCGGAGCCTGGTTGGTGGAAGTACGGAACTGGAAATTACCCAGTCCTCCCCTACCACCTTTCAGAAGCATCACTTCCTGTCCGTCGTAGGTTACGTCACAGACATACTTGCCAGTCTCGGCATTATATACCACCGTTCCGCACGGAACATCAATATAGATATCCTTTCCGTCCGTGCCATGACATTTGTCCCTACCGCCGTTGCCTCCATGTTCGGCAAAGAAGTGGCGCTGGTATTTCAAGTGCAGGAGTGTCCAGTAATTATGGTTGCCGCGCAGGTAGATGTTTCCACCCCTTCCGCCGTCGCCACCGTCAGGACCTCCGTTAGGTTGGTATTTCACATGACGCAAGTGCATGGAGCCTTTGCCACCCTTGCCAGAGCGACAGTTGATCTTTACATAATCTACGAAGTTGGATTCAGCCATTTATATTTCCTTTTATGAGGGAGTTAAAGAAGTTAAGGAGTTGAAGAAGTTAAGACAATAGCTTTGTTTTGACCTGTTCTTCAGAACATTTGTCTTAACTTCTTCAACTCCTTAACTTCTTGGTTCCTATAAAAAATTAGAGATTGTCAATCACCTCGCACACTCTTGCGAAGATCTCTTCTACAGTTCCGAGGCCCTCTACGTGGTGGTGGATACCCTCTTTCTCATACCAGTCGATGAGAGGAGCGGTCTGAGTGTGATAGACATTGAGACGTTTCTTGATAGTCTCCTCATTATCGTCAGAGCGACCACTCTCCTTACCGCGGTTAATCAGGCGAGCCATCAGTTCATCCTCTGGAACAGCCAGTTCTATCATGGCAGCCACCTTATGACCACGCTCTGCCAACATCTTCTTCAGAGCCTCAGCCTGAGGAGTAGTACGGGGGAAACCGTCAAAGATAACACCGTTGTGCTCCTTTCCGAAACCGTCATATACGCTGGCGAGGATGTCAATCATCAGTTCGTCAGGAATCAACTGACCGTTGTCAATATAGCCCTTGGCTGTCTTGCCAAGTTCTGTACCGTTTTTGATTTCATTACGCAACACGTCACCTGTAGAAATGTGGCCGAGGCCATACTTCTCAATCATTTTGTCGCTCTGTGTACCTTTGCCGGCACCAGGAGCTCCGAAAATTACAATATTCTTCATTTTTACCTTAATATATAAATATAATTATGTTCTGGAGTTAAGGAGTTAAGATAACAGCCTTTTGAGGAGTTAAAGGAGTTAAGGAGTTAAGGAGTTAAGGAGTTAAGACAACAGCCTTTGTGGCGTTAGCTCTTTTTACCTTTTTACCTTTTTACTTTTTTACCTTTAAACTGCCTTTTTACTTTTTTACCTTTTTTTACCCTTCTACGATTGTGTAGATGTCCCGCAGATTGCGTCCCTGCTGGTCGTAGTCAAGACCATAACCTACGATAAAGTCGTCTGGAATCTCTATGACAGGATAGTCTATATGCAGAGGCACCTTCAGCTTTTCTGGTTTGACGAACAACGTACAGATATGCACGGAAGCAGGATTTCTTGTGCCAAGGCTCTCTATCATCTGTTTCATGGTGAGACCCGACTCGACAATATCTTCCACGATGATGATGGTACGACCGGTCAAGTCCTCGTTGATACCAAACACCTCTTTCACCTTACCTGTACTCATCGTACCCTGGTAAGAAGACAGTTTGACAAAAGAGATTTCACTTGGGATAGTAATCATGCGCATCAAGTCAGCCGCAAAGATAAACGCCCCGTTGAGCACTGCAAGGAACAAAGGATTTTTGTCCTTCATGTCATGGTTGATGCGGTCTGCCACGACCTTGATTTTTTCTAAGATTTCTGCTTCTGGGATAGAAGTTTCGAATGTCTTGTCTTTGATTTTAACGATAGCCATAGCCTTAAAAATAATATTTTTCGGCAAAATTACTAAAAAAATACGGAATATCTAAGGCTTATATCTCATTTTTTCGTATTTTTGCAGTACTATGAAGATTTTTACAAGTACCCAGATACACGAGCTTGACAAATACACCATCGAGCATGAACCCATATCGTCACTCCAACTGATGGAGCGCGCTGCCAAAAGCATCACGCGAAGTATAGAGGCGGAATGGCCTACCCACACCCCCGTCATCGTGTTTGCCGGTCCTGGCAACAACGGAGGCGATGCCCTTGCCGTTGCCCGCATGCTGAGCGAGGACGGTTATGGTGTGACCGTCTATCTGTTCAACATACACAACAAGTTGTCTGCCGACTGTGCCGCCAACAAGAAGCGGTTGCAGGAAGGCAAGAAGGTAAAGCAGTTTACAGAAATAACCGTCAACTTCGACCCTCCCACGCTGACGGAAGGCACATTGGTGATAGACGGACTCTTCGGCAGTGGCCTCAACAAGCCCCTTGCCGGCGGCTTTGCCTCGTTAGTGAAGTATCTCAATGCCTCGCCTGCCACCATTGTCAGCATCGACATTCCTTCGGGACTGATGTGCGAAGACAACACATACAACATCGCCGCCAATATTCTGCACGCCCATCTCACGCTGACGTTGCAGCAGAAGAAGTTATCCATGCTGTTAGCCGACTGTCAGAAATATCTCGGAAAGGTAAAGGAACTCGACATCAGGCTCTCGCCCGAATACATCAAACAGACAGACTGCAGATACCGCATCTTGGAGGAAGAAGATATCCGCCCTCTGCTGAAGGAGCGCGACGACTTCGCCCACAAAGGCAGCATGGGGCACGCCTTGCTCATCGCTGGAAGCTACGGCATGTCGGGAGCTGCCATCTTGGCTTCGCGCGCCTGCCTCAGAGCTGGTGTGGGAAAGGTAACGGTGAACACGCCTAAGCGCAACTATGACATCTTGCAGACGAGTGTTCCTGAAGCGATCTTGCAGATGGATGTGGAGGAAACTGCCTTCAGCCGTCCTGTAGACTCTGACCCGTACGATGCGTTAGGCATTGGTCCTGGATTAGGGACAGGAGAGAACACCGCCATCGCCTTGATAGCTCAGATAAGGCGTTGCAACTGTCCTATGGTACTTGACGCCGATGCCATCAACATTCTTGGGAGCCATCGTGCATGGATGCAGCAGATGCCGGAAGGCATTATCCTTACGCCCCACCCCAAGGAGTTCGACCGCCTCATAGGCGGTACCTGCAACAGCAGCTACGAGCGCCTTGCCAAGGCATGCGAATTAGCAGAACACCTGCAAGCGTACATCATCCTAAAAGGACACTACTCGGCACTATGTCATCCCAACGGCACGGTAGAGTTTAACTCCACCGGCAACAGTGGCATGGCGACCGCTGGCAGTGGCGATGTTCTGACTGGTATCATCACCGCCCTGCTTGCCCGTGGCTACAGCAAGCCTGACGCTTGTCGGATAGGAATGTACCTACACGGACTTGCCGGCGACCTCGCCGTCAAAGAGATAGGTAAGGAAAGCCTCATCTCAAGTGACATCGTAAATTTTCTTCCAAAGGCATTCCTGCGATTGGAAGACTGATTTGCATCATAGAGGTGGTATCATTTGACTTAATGCATCGCAGAGGTGGTATCTTTTGGTCTAAAGATACCACCTTTTCGGTTCTTATATAGTAAGTATACGACCTTGTCCTCGTTTTTTCTATAAAGCCAAGGTTCGGAGCCACATCATTTCACAGCAATCTTGATAGCCTGCCCTCCTATCTTGGCGATGACAAGGGATGCGGAAGAGACTGATTGCGATGCCACACCATCAATAGCCTTGACCGCACCTATCAATTTGCCGTCAACGGCATAGAAACGAACTTCTTCACCATTACTGAGCCCCGAGAGGGTGACGATGCCATCGTGTGAAGTGGCTATGGCGCCACGAGTCTTAGCGTGTTCAATACCGGTAGAAGCATAGATGTATGAATATGTGCTACCCAAAGCATCTATGTAGTCTTGAAGATATTCTTGAGGAACATAGAGTATACAAGTAGTAGGGATAGAACTACCAATCGTACCATTAGGACACTTTCCTTTGAAAAATACAGATTCGAGATTTTTGCACCCACTAAAGCAACTATTTTTCAATGACGTGACAGATGACGGGATGGTGATACTGGTCAAACTTGAGCAATCTTCAAAGCAATACTGCCCCAAAGACGAGACGGTTGACGGAATGGTGACACTGGTCAAACTTGAGCAACCAGAAAAGCATAATTCTTCCAATGACGTGACGGATGAAGGGATGGTGATGCTGATCAAACTTGAGCAACCAGAAAAACAATAACTTCCCAATGACGTGACGGATGAAGGGATGGTGATGCTGGTCAAACCTGAGCAATTAAAAAAGCAATTGTCTCCCAATGACGTGACGGACGAAGGGATGGTGATGCTGGTCAAACTTTTGCAGAATCCAAAGCACAAGGTTCCCAATGACGTAACGGATGAAGAAATGGTGATGCTGGTCAAACCTGAGCATTTTAAAAAGCAATAGTCTCCCAATGACGTGACGGACGAAGGGATGGTGATGCTGGTCAAACTTGAGCATTCACCAAAGCAATTGTCTCCCAATGACGTGACGGACGAAGGGATGGTGACACTGGTCAAACCTGAGCAATTTTTGAACGCGTTATCTCCAAGTGCCGTAACTATATATTCTTCTCCGTCCGCTGATTTTACCTTTTCTGGCACAATAACTTTTCCCGAGTATTTTCCATCGGCGCTCGCCACAAGGGCCGCAGTTTTCTCGTCAGAATGCAACAGATAACGCAAGCCGTCAATGGTCTCGAGACTTATCTCGGCAAAGGCATTACTTGTAGCAACCAACAGCATTGCCACCAACAGAAGTATGCTCTTCAACGAATTAGATTTCCCATTACGCTGAAAAATACCAGAAGTAGATAATTTGGTTTTCATATCATTTCATTTCGTTTTAACTTGTTGCATGTCATACGACAAAAGAACAACCTTATTCTTATTAGCAATATGGTTGCAAAAATAACAAAAAAGGATGATAACGTATCACCTTTTTGTAGATTATTTTACGTAAAGGATAAATTTTACTGCTTTTTATCGGCGCAAAACGTCTACAAGTCCTTCCTTATCTCTGCTATTCTTGCTTCCAATGTTCGGCGCAAGTCATCGTTGCGGTCCATTTCGAGCTTTCGTCTGATGTGGCAACGCT
The DNA here is from genome assembly GCA_963600865.1 of Firmicutes bacterium CAG:103. GTDB lineage: Bacteria > Bacteroidota > Bacteroidia > Bacteroidales > Bacteroidaceae > Prevotella. The sequence continues at coordinate 12,354 of CAVCDC010000014.1, read as the reverse complement.
GACTGGTGACATTAGACTCCGACTTGTTCAGTTTACTGCAGATTTCCTTCAGCGTGTAACCCTCCAAGACGAGTTTGCAAATCTCAGTCTCGCTCTTGGTCAACTCGGCGCAGACCATGTCCCAAGCCAACTTCTCCAATTCTTCCTTCCGCAGATTTTCGGTGGCATGGTGAACGATGCGCTGTCTCAGCTCCGGACTAAGGCGCTCTATCAAGTTATTCTCCTTGTGTCCAGTATTATCCTTGAGGTTGACCAACATTTCCAGTGCCTTCTTCTCCTCTTGCGACACCTCGCGAGGCTGCCTCAACCCCTTTGTTATCTTACTCATATTATAAGTATAGACATAGAGAATCATGAAGAAGCCCACAAGGATGGGTTTCAGAGCAAACAAAGCCATCATTTCTGGCTGCGACCACAAGAAGAATGCAATCAAAGGAACCATCATGACACAGATGGTCTTTGTCGCTGCTTCAAGTTGCATACTCAATGCCGAGATGGCGAGAATGAACATGATAAAGATGTTGCCCAATGCCGTCACATCGTCTTGCATGTTACCAAAGAGAGTACAGAAGACACTGTCCATTAGCAGTTTGAGAGCCACCAACAGATAGAGAAGCATTATTCCTGTACTAAACCTTATGCTCTGCTGCCAGATCAGTCCCTGTATGATGATAAAAGACGCAAGATGCACACACGCCGTGATGACACCCCTCGGTTCCCAAAAGGTAAAAAACAAGACGAAATGACAAGGAATGATTACCATTTCTATAAAGGTCAAGAAAAGATAGGCGATCACCCTACGTCTGTCTACCACACCGCAATACTGCGGGCAAAGTGTAAGTTCTATATGACTTATCAACGATACAAATCCACTGCTGAGTCCCTTCATAATGTTTTTGTTTATTCCCCAACACTCTCAAAGTTGGTCGGGAACAAATAATCCACCAACCAGACCATGCACAATGCAAGAGATGATGCTTAAGTTAATTATCGGGTACAAAATTAGGTATTTTTTCATAACATACCATACATTAGGGGGGGGGGTATTACGGCTTTTTAAGCATTTTTCAGTGATAAAAACGTAAAAAAGAGCGTAAATCAGCATTTTTCAGTGTAGATTTTTTTGCTTTCATCCCTCACATCAGATAATTTTGCAGTCACAATCGAAAACCACAATTATACGAAAAGGTTATGAAGAACATGAAAAAGATGATCATGACAATGCTGTTCTGTTTAGGTGTATCCTATACAGTCATGGCGCAAAAGGCAGCCGTCAAGACCAACCTTTTGTACGATGCGACGACCACCATGAACTTAGGCGTGGAAATAGGTCTCTCACCCAAATGGACATTGGATGTGTCCGGGAACCTGAACCCGTGGACGTTCTCTAATAACAAGAAGTGGAAACATTGGCTCGTCCAGCCTGAGGCAAGATACTGGTTCTGCAACAAGATGATGGGGCACTTCATCGGCTTCCACGGCGTGGGCGGCCGATACAATGTAGGCAACATCAACAGCAACTTCAAGTTCTTGGGCACCGACTTCTCTAAGTTGAAGGACCACCGCTACGAGGGCTGGTTTATTGGAGCCGGAGTTGCATACGGCTACGCCTGGGCACTCTCCAAGCACTGGAACATAGAGGCAGAGATAGGCGTAGGCTACACCTACAGCCAGTCGGACGTGTACAAATGCGAGAAGTGCGGCGAAAAGGTGGAGGAAAAGTCCCACCATTACGTAGGCCCTACCAAGGCAGCAGTCAACCTCGTGTATGTGTTCTGATGCCGACACAGAGAGCCATCAAGCAAAAAGACTTCTACCATTAAACAAGTAAAAGATTATGAAAACATTCCATAGCATCCTTTCAATCTTACTTCTGACACTGGTTCCAGGTCAAGAGGCATCCGCCCAGCAGTTGCCCGGCGGGAAGGTAAGCCTTCTCAACAAGGAAGTGAAGAAAGCCGGCAACTACGTCAATGTCAATATGGACATGAACATAGACCAGCTGAATGTGAAGAGCAACAAAGGTACTGTCATCATCCCGATGATCGTCAACCGTGACGACACGGTGAAGTTGCCTGCCGTAGAGATAATGGGGCGCAAGCGCTACATCTATTATCAGCGCACGGGGAAGACAGCCACAGAGAATCCTGCCATCGTAGAGAAATATACAAGCAACGCATCACAGACGATACACTATTCCAGTTATACTCCCTACAGAGAGTGGATGGAGAACTCACAGCTTGTCATAGGTCAAGACGCATGCGGCTGCAACCAAGCCATCGTAGAAAAGGGACTGCTCCAGCAAGTGGGCGACGCCCTGCCTGGTCCGCTGAAGATGGAGTACGCCTACGTACAACCGGCTGCCGAAGGTGTGAAAGCACGCAGCGAGAACGGCACAGCCCGCCTCCACTTCGACCTGAACAAGTACGCCATCAACACCCAGTTGGCTAACAACAAGTCAGAGTTGGAGAAGATGCGCAAGACCATCGACCTCGTGAAGAACGACACCGACGTACACATCACCTCCATCACTCTCCACGGCTACGCCTCACCCGACGGCAGTTATGCGAACAACGAGAAATTGGCGAGGAACCGCACAAAGGCAGTGTACAATTATCTGCGCAGCATTTATCCCGTCGAAGAGAAGTTGATCACCTTCACCTCAACGGCTGAAGACTGGGACGGTGTGAAAGACTATCTGCAGAAGAACGATGTGCCTCAGCAGCAGACCATCAACGACATCATAGCCAGCAAACTCACACCCGACGAGAAGGAGAAGAGCATCGCTACCCGTGCGAAGAACGGATACCGACACCTCATAGACAAAGTCTTCCCACAGCTGCGCCGCACAGAGTACACCATCAACTATGATGTCCGCAACTTCAACATCGAGGAAGCGAGAGAGTTGGTGAAGACACGTCCGCAGAAACTGTCGCTCAGCGAGATGTACGCTGTCGCCAACAGCTACGAGAAGGGCAGCAAGGAGTACAACGAAGTATTTGATGTCGCCGTCAAGATGTTCCCAGAGGACGAGCTTGCCAACCTCAACGCAGCCTATACCGCCTTAGACAGAGGCGACAAGGTGAGTGCTGAGCAATACCTCAAGAAGGCAGGCAAGAGTCCACAGACAGACAACGCCTACGGTGTCCTCGCCGTCCTGAACAAGGACTATGCCACAGCACAGAAATACTTCCAGAAAGCTGCCGACGCAGGACTGTCAGAGGCGAAAGCCAACCTTTTAAAGGTAAAAAAGTAAAAAGGTAAAAAAGTAAAAAAGTAAAAAAAACAGAAAAGTAAATAAATATATGTATATAAGTAAAGATGAGAAGATGTTTCTAATTTGATGATTATTGAAGGCGTCACTCTCCTTGAAGCAGCATGAATGTGCGTGAGCACAATACACTTGGTTTTTAGTTTGAGTAATTGTCAATCTTGCCGACGGGCAGAGTGACCCTTCGCAACTTTCCAGTTGGAGAAAAATATTTCTCTAACTAAGAAAACAAAAAGCAGTAGATGAATATATGCGAAAACAATAAAAATGTATAAGTAAAAACAATTGTCTAACATTAAAAGATCCAAAGTATGAAAAGATTCAATCTAATCGCTATGGGAATGCTCGCAACAGCAGCACTCACCCTGAACAGTTGTAGCAATGATGATGCTGTTTCTAACAACCCGACCACCAGTCAGGAGAGTGCCGTCAACGCATTCTATATGACCCTGCAGGTAAAAGGCAGTGAAACTATCGGCGGCAAGACCAGAACAGAGAAGCAGACCTCAGAAGAGGAGGGTACAGAAGCAGAAAGTACTATCAGCAATGGTACCATCTACATCTACAACGGTTCCTCATTTGTATTCAAGAAGGACATCACCTCTTCTGACTGGGACACCACTCCTACTCAAACTGTTGCAGGAATAACAAAGCCTATCAAGGTCAGTGTAAACTCAGTTAATCAGACTGACACTTACAACGTGTACTTCCTTGCCAACAATGGCACACAGGCTATTGCTGACCCTATCAACAACGACGCAGCCTTCGCTGCATCCACAACAGGCGGTGCCAACTATGCAACCAACAACAACTTTGTGATGTTCAACCAGAACGACAAGTCAAAGGTTGCTGCTCACAGTACTGTCAAGTTTGCAGAAGTGAACAAGAGCGAGGCTACGCCAGCCGAGGCAAGTGTCATCTATCTGGACCGTGTTGTGGCAAGAATCGACGCTCCGACAGTGAGCGCAACGAAAATCACCCAGAACACAGAGCAAAGTGCTGACAGCCAGACCAAGCACATCGACTTGCTGGAAGGTGTAACATACGAAAGCTATGCGGTATCCAACCTGAACAACAATGCATATGTAATGCAGAAGTGGGATGTTGCCAACAACGTATGGACGTTGAACACAACAACATCTTCTTACTATCTGCCATACAATTTCTATGGCACCAAATACAAAGCAACTGGTCTTGACAAGTTCATCGCAGCAAGTAGCACAGCAAAGACATACGCTTTCGAGAACACGACAAATGACAACGAAAAAGCCACTGCCCTGTACTTCTGCATCAAGGCTAACTTGACTGATGCAGCAAAGACTGATGCTGACTTCGCCGACGGTACGTTCTACCGCTATGACAACCGCCTGTACACCAAGATTTCCGACATCCTCGCAGATGCAGATGTTGCCTATCCATTCGTAAAGGAGAATACGGACGGGCCAACTACGACGTTAACTCCAGAAGAAGTGGTGAAAATGATCAAGGACGACACCACAAACAAGCTCATCGCAGAGGGTACCGATCTCGCCAACTTCCGCCAGAAGTACAACATCGAGGTTTACCGCGAGGGTAACATGTACTATCGCTACGCCATTGAGGACAACTACTACACCCGTACAGACTACTACTCAGTGCTCCGCAACAGCATCTATCGTGTGACTGTCAATGCCATCTACGACCTCGGTAAGGACGTGCCTAACGGACCTACCCCTCAGGACGTCACACCTAACTACTACATGAATGTCAAGGTTTCTATCAATCCTTGGGTGCTCAACACTATAACTACCACGTTGAAGTAACCGATAACCCTAACCCTTCTCCCGGAGCATACTCTCTCGGCTCCGGGAGAAGTTCCCCACACCGGGGACATGAAATATTAACCCACATAAAGTAAAAGAATATGTTCTACTTCTCTAAACACAGTATATGCCGACGCCCACAGCACGCCGCCCACCGTTGGGGCAGAATGGTGGTTCCATCTGCCATCGCCCTTCTGTCATTGTCTTCCTGCCTCAAAGACGACATGTCCGACTGTCCCGCCGAGAAGCAGAGCAAGGTGTCGCTCACGTTCGACTACACCTATAACGTGAAAGAGGCAGATGCCTTTTCATCTGAGATCAAGAACATCAATGTCTATGCTTTCGACGAGAACGGGAAGTTCTTCGACTCGTACATCGAGAGCGCAGACAAGTTTGAGACAGGCCATACCATGGACATCAGCGGTCTGAAGGACGGCAAGTACACCTTCGTTTGTCTGGCACGCGACCGACAGCTCGGCACCCGCGCCGATGACGACGAACAGGAGTTCTCCTTCTCATCGCTCACACCAGGTGTCTCCACCATCGACGACTTGACAGAGAAGATGGGCAAGATAGGCGAAGACGAACCTGTGGAAAACAACAAGAAGTTTGCTGCCCTCTACACCGCTCAGACCAGTGTAGATTTCAAGAATCTAAACACCGAGGGAAAGACCGGCAATGTGGTAGTCTCAAAGCTCAGTCTGATGAAATGCACCAAGACCTACCGCATCGTGCTCATGCCCTTCAACAACGAACAGACAGACTTCACACCTGAGAATTTTGACGTACGCATAGAAGGTTCGGCTGCATGGCTCGACCACAAGGGCGACAAGGTGCAGAACGAAAGAATCACCTACCTGCCCCACTACAGTGCGAAAAAGGACAACTACGGTGACGACATGACCAGCGTCGACGAGCAACCAATAGACCAGGCATTGGTCTACGACCTGTCATCCTCACGTATGTTTGAGACACACAACGACTCCGTTGACTCGAAGGACAACGAGTCAGGAGCCTCAACCAAGATAGCAGAGAAAACCACCTACAGCGACAAGCGCATCATCATCACCGACTTGCGCGGTCCAGAACCCAAGGAAGTGTTCAACCACTCCCTGCCTTGGTTCCTTGCCATGTGCGGCGAGAACATGAACGAAGAGTGGAGCGACCAGGAATACCTCGACCGCCAAGACCACTACGTATTGGTATTCTACATACCTGACACACGCGACTACAACATGATAGCCAATGTGAAAGTGAATGGTTGGACAGTCAACCTGAAGGATATTGGAATTGGTGGCTCAGAAACATCCGGCAAAGCCGACAACAAATAAAAAGAAAGGAGAAGCTTATGAACAAGCACACAAGAACAACGCACACATGCCGCAGGCTGCAGGCACTTGTCGTGGCGCTCCGCACCTTGTCCGTGGTCTTGCCCCTTGCCCTCCTGCCCTGTTCGTGCGCCCATGACGAAGACAGCTGCATCCCTGCCGCCACAGCCACGGACACCTACCTGAGCCTCAACGTGCAGACCTCTGCCCCTAATAAGATAAGATCAAGAGCATCCGAAGCTGACCTCAACCCCGCCAACCCCACTACGGAAAGCAGCATACACAGCATCTACGTATGGGCGTTTGCTACCGACGACACCCGCAGCGAAGCACTGCCCATAGGCTATAGGGGCGAGACGCTCGACAACCCTGTCGACGGCGAGAGCAGCGCAAAGACGGTGAGCATGAAGATTCCACGCCAGTCAGACGGCAAGACCATAGAAAAGATAGACCTCTACATCCTTGCCAATGCCGAGAGCTTACCCGGCATCTTCGACGGGGTGACATCATACAAGACCTTGACACGCGGTCAGTTGAAGAATCTCACCATCAACCAACAGTTTGGCATCAGCACAGACGGCAATGCGCAGTGTACAGAAGTGCCAGACAAGGGACTCCCCATCTCGCGCGTCCTAACAGCCATCAACACCAACGACCATGTGGCAGAGACTGAAGCGGCAGCGACAGGCAAAGCTATCAACATCTCGTTGGTAAGAGCCGTCTCCAAGCTCCACTTCTTCTTCGCACGAAAGAGCAACGCTGCGACAGGAGAGGCAGAAATCACAAAAATCGTACTCAATTCCGATGTACTGCCCACTGCCTCGCCCGTCTTCCCTACTGCCACAACCGAAAGCAAGATGGAGGACGAAGGACTGACGGGCGAGTACCCATCTTCTACCACCTATGTAGCAACAAAACTCACACTGCCAGGCGTAGAGACCGCAAAGATCAAGGAAGTGGAAGACCCCACCACTCTCATACGCCAGAACGATGAGACAGCATCGACATACATGAACCGGCTCTATGTAGCCACCATAGAGTGCGACAGATGCTACCTGCGCGAGTCGAACAAGACATTTACAGGCACCATCTACTACAAGCTCAACGCCTCGGCACAGGAGAAATCTGTTACCTTCAGCATCCCCGCCGAGAGTATGCCGGCAAGCCGCAACTCGGAGTTGGTGGTGTACGGCTATTTCCTGAACGGCGGCACTACCGAACTGAATCTCGAATACTATGTTGCCGAATGGAACACCAAGAGTACGACCGACATCACGTTTAACTAACCCACACACGAAAAAGACACGACTATGAAAAGATACAGCTATCGCAACCTTGGCAAACACCTCATGCGCACCGTCTGCCTGCTTACGGGCATGGCAGCCCTGCTCTGCGGATGTTCGGAAGACATCTTCTCGTCTGGTTCTCAGGAGGGCGACAATGCAGTCATCTCTCTGAGCTACGCCGACGTGTCACCGAAGTCCATCACCGTCAACACCCGTGCCACCGAGGCAGAGGAGCGTCATCTCGACAATCTCTATATCTATGTCTTTGACGCCAACGGACAGTTGAGCGGCTACAAAGAGATCACCTCCGGACTGAACCAGAATACAAGCAGCAGCAACCATGGAAGTATAAATGGTGTGAAGACACGCACCGGACAGGCGTACATCTATGCCGTCGCCAACATCAGTACGGGCCTCTACCCCATAACCACCAGCGAGGGAGCGATTGCGGAAGGCAAACTGCCCATCGGACTGAACGAGACGAAAGCGCAAAACGGAGAGTATGAGTTCACTAAAGAGATGTTGCTGAACCTGCCTTTTTGGCGCAGCAACAAGGAGAGTGTACAGGTGTCGAGCGCTTTCCTGATGAGCGGAGCTGTAAACAACGGACAGGCTGTAGACATAAGCAGTACGGGCACCATCACGGGCGGCAATGTCATCAAACTGGAGCGCATCGTCTCCAAGGTGAAGTTCACCATCAAGGCTGCGACAGGCTACAGTCGTACATTCAAGCTCATGACCTACGACATCATCAACATACCGATGGATGGTGGACTCATCGGCACCAACGATGGCGGGCATAGCTACAGCGCTACAGAGTTCTCAGACATCAAGGGACTGGTGAGAGGTGTCAACGACGTGGATGACGAGGGCAGGGAGTTCTTCGAGGTCTATCTGCCCGAGAACCTGCAGACGGCAAAGAACAGCATCTCTACCTGGCACGCAAGAGAGGACGACAGCCAGAGTACGCCAAAGGTATTCACCAACGCCCCGGACCAAGGCACCTACATCGTGCTGAAAGGAAAATATTCTGAAGTAAAAGACAATGTCACGAAGAATGCCGATGTCATCTACTACGTCCACTTGGGCGACTGCAGTGCCAACGTAAACAACTATGACGTGGAGCGCAACTGCAAGTACACCTTCAACATCACGGTAGAGGGTGTGGACAAGATCATCGTCGAGGCACAGAAGAGCGGCAACGACCAACCTGGTGCCGAGGGCGTGGTATTGGAATACGGTTCGGCAGGCAAGAACATGATGCTCGACAGTCACTATGAGTACATGGTCATGCGGTTCTACCAGAAAGACATCCAGACACTGAAACAAAAGGGGCACGGCTACTACTACCAGATACATGACATCAACGGAAAGACAGACCCGATAGAAGTCACTGACACAGAGAACGGCAACCTGAATGGTGCCTCTACCGACTGGGTGGAGTTTGCCATCGGCAACAGTTCGTTGGGCTACAGCGTCTACGACAGCCGTGCTAACGAAAGGGGTACGGCATGCAAATATCCCGGCAAGAACAATAGCGACCTGTACAGTGTTGTAGATTTCCTCAAAATGCTCTACAACAAGGCTGACGACAGTTCGTTCTGGACAGGCTCAGATGCGCAAGGCAACAAGTACATCGATGCCACCTGCTTCGTCTCGGAGAACTACTATCCGTCAAAGACATGGGATGCCTTCGTCAACGACGCACAGATACGCTCCTTCTATGTCGCCAACGAGGTGGAGGAGAGCAATGACCGCCGCAGCATCTATGCCAAGGCTGCCTACGGACTGCAGCAGTACAACATACAGACGTTCTACAACCGCTCGCTCTCTGGTAGTGTGACGGCTTACGGATGTGAGACGACGAACGATGAGGAAGGAAAGGGATTCACTGCCAACGGAGGCGGAAGCCAGTACCAGTCCTACGGCACCGACAGTTGGGACGGAAGAAGCAACATGCTTGCCGACATCTTCAAGACCGACAACGATGGCGAAGTGACCACTAACCCTCGCTACACATGGGAAGACCTCGAAGACAACAAGGCGCTCGTGAAGGCGTGCATGAGCCGCAACCGCGACCTGAACGGTGACGGTAAGATCAGCCAGGACGAAGTGAGATGGTATGCTCCAAGCATGCAGCAGTATGCTGGCCTGTGGATTGGAGAGGAGATTCTCAGCACAGAGTCGAAACTCTACAACCGCTCTACCTCCACTCTCGTCAAAGACCCTGACGACCGCATGCTCTACTACACCTCGACGAATGGAACTAACACCTTCTTCTCGGAGGAAGGTATGGCTACCAACAACTACACAGGAAGCGGCGATTATCCCCCTACATACATTCGTTGCATCAGAAACCTGAAATCGGGTACAGAGGGCTATAGTAGCACGCCAGACAAGTTCTATACTTACTCGGCTTCCGACAAAAAGGTGACATTAGAGAATGTAGACACCAAGGCGCTGGATGTAACTGGCGAACAGGGCGAGTTGAACGCTCACACCGAGCGTTCGGAGGGCAACAAGCCAGCTCAGGCTTTCTACATCGCCAACAGCACCCACAAAGGGAACAACTCCACACAGCAGAATGTCGTAGGCGGAAACTTCAAGTGCTACGGAAGCTACAGCCAGGGTGATACGAAGTGGAGAGTGCCCAACCAAAGGGAAATGAGCATCATGGTGCTGATAGACCCCAATCTCGTATCGGGCACCTACTGCCGCACCATCTTCTCCAACACCAACTTCAGAAAGTCGTGGACATACAGCAGCGTCTTCACCATGAAATTAGGCGTTTGGACTGAGGTAGGCTCCGTAAGGTGCATCAAGGTAGCGAAGTAATCTTTTTTCTTTTACATATACTAATAAAAAACCTTGTTAAAAACAGTCGCTGGAGGCATAGTTGCCGAGTTTGTCTCACCTTCTATGGCTCCGCGACTTTCTTATTTCGTTTTTTTGTAGTACCTTTGCAGAAAAGATAGTTACCAAGACGCACAACATTAAATCACAACAAGATGATAAAAAGACTGACAGCCACCTTGTGCCTCATCATCGCCATGACTGCAGCACACGCACAAGGCAACACTTTCCCCTACCCTTCTATGCCCGACACGCTCAAGAGTGCAGACGACAGGGCGGCTTACCTTCTGTTGCACTACTGGGACCGCTTCGACTTCTGCGACACGCTACAACTGCAGAACGCCGACAACATAGAACAGGGATTTGTCAACTACATAGACCTCATCGCAAGGCTCTCGGACGAAATCAAGAGAGGCAATCTGCAACACACCAATTCTCACACGCTCAGCCAAAGCGTAGCTACTCTATGCAATAAGGCTTTCGCAACAGCGCCAGCCAAGAAAAAGGTAGAGAGCCTCATAAGCCATTACCTGGACGACCCGCAGTCACCCATGAGGGATGACCACACCTATCTGCTTTTCCTCAACGAGATGGAACACTCGCCTCTCCTGCAAGAAGCAGAAAAGGAAAGGGCTGCCTTCAAAGTCAAGACAAGGAATAAAAACCTGCCTGGCGAAACGGCACTCGATTTCTCTTTCACTGACAAGGAAGGCAAGACGCACAAGTTGAGCGACTACAAGAACGAGAAGGTGATACTCTATTTCTACGACCCAGACTGCGAGAATTGTCACCGTGTTACGGCTTGGCTGAAAAAGCAAACCATTCCAGCCGACTACCAATTCCTCTCCGTCAGAGCCGACGACAACCTCTCAGAACTTTACAGCATAGAGGCAATGCCTACCATCTATCTCTTAGACAAGGGCAATATCGTTGTTCTGAAAGACTGCTTGCCTGAGACTTTGATGCAGGTGATTGGAAACCAACCTACTCTTTTGCCTTAGTGGAGTCATACGTCATGCTGAACACGGCACGGGTGTTGTCGTTGCGCTTCACCACTATCGTATAGATGCCGTCTGTGAGTTTGCCCACTGTTGCCGTAAGCGTATAGTAGCCATAGTTGCCCGACTCGCCATAGGCACCACTCTCCGTCAGCGTAAGTTGCCTGTCTTTCAAAGAAGCCTGCAAGGCAATGTTTGTAGCCTCGTCAAACACCACATTGCGATGGGTGAGTTGCAGCTTGCCGTCCTTCAGCACCTTGCACACCAACTTCTCGTCAGTATCGCTGTTGGCATTGTTGGCATTATTGGCGTTGGCATCGTTTCTAACTACAGGCGTACCTGACGTCTGCGTATAACTGATTAACGCAAACGAACTTGCCTGCGCATCCTGTACAGACGACTGTCCCGTCAAGTCGTCATCAGCGGCACTGCAGCCTACAAATGCCAAGGCTGCAAAAACCATTGTCAGTATTCCTAAAAAGTTCTTCATCATAGCGTATCTTTTTACAGTTAAACACATTTGACTCTCTCGTTTCCAAGTCAGAAACAAGCGCAACCCAATCAAGGCTTGCAAATTCATCTTTAACTGTACAATGATACACTCGTAGGTGTATAATGAAGGTAGTACCCCCTTTAATAAGGTGTCCCAATGGACATGGTACTTATCTCCGCTTGCAAATTTATGTTTATTTTTTGAAGTGTCGCACAAAAGTCGCGTTAAATATTATTAAACGCAACTTTCAGAAGGCGATTGCATCAAAGTAACTATTCAGCTGCCCCAACCCTTTATCCAACCGAGCCTTACGCAGACTTGTT
>CAVCDC010000013.1:0-39094 GCA_963600865.1 Firmicutes bacterium CAG:103 | reverse complement strand
AACAAGTCTGCGTAAGGCTCGGTTGGATAAAGGGTTGGGGCAGCTGAATAGTTACATAAATTACCATCAAAGGTATAGTTCCGTCCTGTGTCGAATGAGCCATTGAGCAAACGATAAAAAGATATAAATTATACCCTTGGGTATTATACCTTTGGGTATAATTTTGTATCTTTGCACCAATCAATTAGTTAAGATATGAATAAGATACCATTTGAATATGGAACTCTTGCAGAAAATGAGTTCTTTATAGATAGAATAGAAGACAGGAAAGATTTGAAAAACTTTCTTGGAGGCGGCATCAATGTGATGTTGGTCTCACCAAGAAGGTGGGGGAAATCTTCGCTCGTAAAAAAGGCGATGGAAGAACTAAAACAAGAACAGAAAGATGTTCGTGTTTGCTATCTTGATGCTTTTAAGATATATTCAGAAGAGGATTTCTACAACAAGTTTGCCAGTGCGGTACTGCAAGGAGTGGCGTCAACTGTAGAGAAGCGATGGGCAGATCTTGTGAAGTTTGTGCAAAGCATTTCTCCAAGTTTGACAATCAATAGCGACCCAGTGAATGCCGTAGAGGTAAAATTAAACTTCAAGCCGTTGAAGGAAAGTGCAGAGGAAATTCTGAACCTTCCAGAGAAAATAGCCAAGGCCAAGGGCATACATGTTATCGTTTGCATAGATGAATTCCAACAGTTGGCTAATCTTCCTGATTGGAAACGATTGGAAGGCTCGATGCGTTCTGTTTGGCAGGCGCAACATAGCACCACTTATTGCTTGTATGGCAGCAAGCGCCACATGATGATGGATATTTTTGGTAATTCTAAGAATCCTTTTTATCGTTTCGGACAGTTAATGACCTTGAAGAAGATTGCCAAGGAGTATTGGAAGCCTTTCATTCATGAAAGTTTCTTCAATTATGGGAAACAGATTAATGATGAGATGATAGACAGAATCTGCGATACGATGCAATGTCACTCTTGGTATATGCAGCAGTTTTGCTTCTTGATATGGACTTACACTTCGTCAGAGGTAACAGAGGAGATCTTTCGCTCCCAGCTTTCCAAATTGTTAGATATGAATGGCGAAATGTTTTTGATGGATATAGAAGGGATGCCCAGCTCTCAGATAGCATTTTTGCGTGCTGTTTGTGCGGGAGAAACCCATTTCAATGCTCAGCAGGTGGTTAAGGAATACGGATTAGGTGCTCCTCGTACTATCACGAAGAACAAGAAATCCCTTGTGGAAAGGGATTTTATAGAGAAGGTTGGAGATGGGTTCCAAATGGTTGACCCTGTCTTTGAACTTTGGTTTAAACGTGAGTATTGTTAGGTTGTGAAAGGGAGGAAATCTTCCTGAGTTCCACATAATGATGAACAAGAAGGGTGGCAGATAAGCCTAAAAGGTGGCAGATACTGAGCTTTTTTCAGTATCTGTCACCTCTCAAAAAGCCTTTATATACTGGTGATTTGAACGATTTGGTGATAGAATGATAGATTATCGCTATTTTTTAATGTTTCGATAGATTTTCATGCGTTGTTCTATCAGTTGTGCGGTGTCAATGATGCCCGAAATGGTTTTGGCGGATGATTCCGTAAGTTTCTTTTGCATGTCATCCTTGTTTTCAAGCATTCGCATGATGGCATTGGCAAAGTCTTGTGCCGAGTTGGCGATGAGGCAGTTCTTGCCATCGACGAAAGGCAAGCCTTCGCATCCTTTAGAGGTCGTGACAATGGGAGAGGCTGCCCATACCGAATCCAAGAGCTTGATTCTCATGCCACTGCCAATACGGATGGGTACAATGGAGATTTTGCCATTCATAAACTTATTCAAGTCCTCTATATAGCCAGTGAAATATAGGGTTGGTTCGTTTTTCAACATTTTTTTCTGTAGCTCTTCTTTCCATTTGCCGACAATGTTGACTTTAATATTGCATTTCTTCTTGATAAGAGGCAAGACTTCTTTGCAGAACCACATCATGCCATCGACATTTGGAAAATGTTCTCCACTTCCGACGAAAACTAATTCTTGACCAACATGGTCAAAAGAATATTTTGTATCAGGAAGTTTGATGACCGCAGGAGAAACATAGATGTTTAAATCCTTTTGGGAAGCTAACATCAGAGTTTTGTCAATTTCTGTAAGTGCTACAATATAATCATAGTGTGAAAGAGCCATGAGTTCCATGTCTTTCAAGAGATTCCAGCGATAGAGGTCTTCAGGTGTTTGTTGCTTGAAGAGGTCTAATTCGTTTTTGCTGCGGATGTACCTGATTTCATGCTGTACGTATATTTTTGTTACTTCAGCAGGAAGAAGATATACAAGTGGAAGGCTTTCATAAAATTCTACTTGAACAGTATCAAATCCTTTGCGTGAGATTTCATATACATATTGCTTGTATCCTTCAGAAAAAGTAGGATAGTTTTGGTAGAGACACGAGTTCTTACGTACAAAGTCATCGGATTCCTCAGCTTTAGATTGGGCGTAGAATTTACGCAGTTTGCGGTTAACCTTGCGAGTGAAAGACTTGCGTAGGTAATTGCAGATGCGAAAAGACAGTGTGGTGGGAACGGCCGTAGGTTCTGCCTCTTGTTGCAGTTCAACGTAAGGGAAGAAGGTTACGTCCTTCCATACTTCATGTAGTTGCTTCAAGGCATTTGCATTTTCCACATTGTTAATGTAGAACAGGATGGAGACGTCGTGTTCGTTCCTAATCTTGTCTATCATATTGAAAGTGGCTTGGTTTCCTCCAGAATTTAGAGGGTAAGGTACATATGGCAAGATAAATAATATTTTCATGATGGATTCTACTTTGTGCCTTAATTGTTGAAAATCTCTTTGACGTTTTTTTCGAAGACCTCCATAGTAAAGTACTGTTCATATATCTTTCTGGCTTCTTTGCCTATTTTCTCAAAGTCTCCTCTCCGTTTTATAGCCGTTTCTATGGCATTTGCTATCGCTTGTGGAGATCCTGCAGGAATGACAAATCCGTTTTCTCCATTTCTGATGAAAGATGCAGTTCCTGTATGGTCGCTGACTATGATGACTTTTTGGTGTATCATAGCTTCTGTGCATACGATAGGCATCGGGTCATCAAGAGATGGACAGAGCAGAATGTCACAGTTGTTAAAGATGGATGCGACTTCTTGGTGATTTTTTGGCCCAAGGTAATTGAGACATTTGTACTTGCTATTTTTGAGTGAATCTGTAATAGACATGCTTACGGATGGACCAATAATGGTTACTTTGATTTTGTCGAGTGTAGTAGGTGACATCTCGCCCAAAGCTTTGTTTATCAAATGCATACCTTTTCGCTTGTCGATAGTTCCAATGATGAGAATATTCAACTTTTTGTTCATATCAGGAACTAAGTCTCCTTGGCTTTCTTGCTCTTGTCTTATGGCCATGTCGGGACATCCATATAACAGCGTCTTTACTTTCTCTGGGACATTTGTATATGGAAGGGTAAAAGACTTAGAATATTCACCTACTGTATAGATATTATCTAAGAGGCTGAAAGCTTCTTTTATGTCTTTAGTCGGGTTGAGACGGAAAGATGTTTCTCCCTCATGTATCCAAGCCATCTTTTTTTGTTTAAGGTTGGGAAGATACAGTGCATAATGGAGACAGATGATAGTATTTAAGAATAGTATGTCGAAACTGTTGATAAAATTATACAAAGCCTCGTCCCTTTGGTATAATTTTAATTCAAGTAGAGGATCTACTATGACGGGAATACCCAATCTTTCAGTTTCTTCTTCTATTTCATTTGGTAATGGAGATATGATAACAGGATAGCATCCATTTTTCTTTAATGCCTCGGCCAAGGCACATAACGCCCTTGGTGCACCAGTTATTGACATCTCATGGCTGAAGAGAAGTATCTTTTTGGGGTGCGAAGTTCCCGTTGGTAAGAAAGAAGAATAGTCTATGTGTTTGATGATATATTTTTCCCATGAATGGTTGCGCCAAAATTGTAATATGCGATACCAAAGGAACTTAATCCTAATCTTTTTGAGCAAATCCTTGTCATGGCTGTTTTTTTGGTAACTTTTGAGGAAATAGAGCGCTTCCGACCATGATTTTGAATGATGAAAAACATTCTTTGTTATAGTGAAGAGATATTTATCTTGTGGGTTGAAAATAAGTTTGTTACTCTTTTCCATAAATTCCTTCGCATGTTTGGTGTACTCAGCAGCTTTGGTTGGATCATTATACGAATCGTGCATTCTCCATCTTGTGAGTTTCTGTGGGAGAAAGTATAAATCGTAGCGTTGCAAGATTTGTCGGTATATCCAAAAATCGACCCATGCAGGAATTGGAGAGTTAAAGTTAATGTTGTTGAACAGCCATTTCTTGATGGTGACACATGAAAAGGTTGGAATGATATTGAACTCTCTCATGGTGTCTAAAGATATACGGTTGGCACCTGTAGACAATCTCTCCTTTATCTCTTTTACATATTCCTTTCTGATTTTTATAGATTCTGGTTGTCCAAATACTTCTACATCATTAGAGATGATAAATACGTTGTTATTCTCTTGGATAACCTTGGCTTTCTCTTCCAAGTATTCTGGCACCCAGAGGTCATCGCTTTCGCAGAAGGCAATATATTCTCCGCTCGCCATTTTGATGCCGAGCTTGATGGTTTCGATAAGTCCCTTATTTTGGTGATTAGGATGGGTGTAGATTTTTATTTTGTCGCTCTGTTTCAAATATTTATCAATGACGCTTAGACTATTGTCTGAGGAACCGTCATCGACTACGATGATTTCGTAATCTTGATAGGTTTGCGCAAGTAAGGAATCTAATGTTTCTCCAATCAAGTTGGCATAGTTGTAACTTGCAACGATAACACTAAATAAAGGATTCATCTTTTTTGATTCTATTTTTATTGGTCTTTTTGTGGGGTTATATTTCTTCGCACACAACCATCTCTACTCCTCGATAGACCACCACCACCTTGTGGAGAGTTGTGCCCTTAGAAGCAGTCGTTACCATATCGCTCTCTGCATAGCGAGAGACTTGAACCTCTGCTTCTTTGCGTTTGCTTTCCACTACCTTGTCAGTATCATGGCTCTTCACATACTTCAGCTCAATCACATAAGAGTGTTGCATATCTGGATAAATGTCCAAGAGAGGCATCAGGAAGATGTCGGCATAGCCACCTTGGTTGTCAAGTTCGGAGACGGGGCGGTAGAAACGGCATTGGCTGGTCATTGCCAGTGTGAAGCCATGTACAAAAGCCTCGCCTTTTTGTTTGTCTCGCTGTGAGGAGAAACGGAAGATGGCATCGGCGATATATTGGAAGAATGGCTTCCAATCGCCTAAGTATGCCATGTGTTGAACCAAGGGGTTGACCTCATAATTGTCGTATGTGAGGTCGTTTTCCTTATAGGTGTCTAAAAGGTAGGTGAATAGTTGCTCGCGCACCACCTCGTTGGGTATTACGAACTTGGTTTCGCCCATGTATGTGCCATCTATTGTAATCATCCCGAAATAGTAGAGCAAACTGATGAAGTTGTCTGTGTTGCAGATGCTTTCGGCGGGGAAACCAGTCTTGAGGTTTCCTGTTATGAAACCTTTGGTTACTAATTGTTGTATGACGGAGGCATCATTTGCGAACTCCTTGTCTCTGCGAATGAGCATTCGCATCTTGTTATAGTCGATACGGATGTTCTCTTCTACCATATTGTCGGGTATTTGGCATCTGTTGTTGATGTATTTGTCCACAAAGTAGAGCACCATGTTGGAATTGTACATTGTGGTCTCGCCATATGCTTTTTGGGCAAAGCAATAGTTGTCATACCATGGTTTCATAACCTTGATTAGCTCGTCAACAGAATGATGAAATTCTGTGGTGGAGGAGTAGTAGGTCAGCATGTTGCGTACCTCTTCCTCCGTGAAGCCTATCATCTCGTTGAACTGGTAGTCGAGCGAGTAGTTGGTGCCGATGTTAAAACCGCTTGTCAAGTCGTCCATCGTCACGGGAGTCACGCCCGTCACAAATACACGTTTGATACTGGAGTCTGTTCCTGCCTTGATGGCATTGAAAAAGCGGCGAAGATAACCCGTGCTATGTGTCTCTGATATATAATCCTGCATCCTACCAGGCTCGGCCAAGATGGTATTTGTGAAGTGGTCGTATTCGTCGATGAAGAGATAAATCTTTAAGTCGTTTTTGTCACATTCCTTATATAGGTAGTCTAATTGTGACACAGCATCCTCACGTTTGTTCATCTCTGCCTTGATGCCCTTGGGCAAATATTGCTCATAGACATCGCAGAAGTAGTTGAACTCTATGTTGCAATGGGTGTCCATAGTCTTCTTATAGTTGCCCAACTCACCATCAATCAGTGCAAAGTTGAGGTTGATGACAAGGTAAGAGTTGCGCTCCGCCGTAGGATGTTTTCCTATGTAAAGGTCTCCATACAACTTTTCAAAGTTTTTCGCGTCTTTGATATCATAGTAATGTTGGAGCATCGACTTGGTGAGGCTCTTGCCAAAGCGGCGAGGGCGAATGAAGAAGAAGAATTTGTTGGAACGTTCCACTTCTTCTATAAATCTTGTCTTGTCAACATAATAACAATTGTCTTCTCTTACGGCAACGAAGTTCATCATGCCGTAAGGAATGCGTTTGCGTTGATAGATTCCATTTGCCTTGTCCATATGTAGGTCTCCTTCCTTGTGTCCTTTTGGGCAGAAGACATTTGGGAGATTATGACTTCTGCATGTCGTTCAGTTTCTTGTAATAACCATTCAGTTGGAGCAGTTCGTCGTGTGTGCCGCTCTCCACAATCCTTCCTTCGTGTATGACGTGTATGATGTTTGCACTCTTGATGGTGCTGAGGCGGTGAGCGATGGCAACAGTGGTTCGTGTCTTCATCAGTTTTTCGAGAGCATCCTGCACCAACCGTTCACTTTCTGTATCAAGTGCAGAGGTTGCCTCGTCGAGGATAAGGATGGGTGGGTTCTTCAGAATGGCACGCGCAATGCTCACACGCTGGCGCTGTCCACCTGAGAGTCTGCCGCCACGGTCTCCGATGCAGGTTTCGAACTGATGCTCAGACTCCATGATGAAGTTGTAGGCGTTGGCTATCTTTGCCGCTTCCACTACCTGCTCCTTGGTGGCTTCGTTGACACCGAAGGCTATGTTGTTGTAGAACGTGTCGTTGAAAAGAATGGCTTCCTGGTTGACATTACCGATGAGCTGACGCAAGTCGTGAATGCCGAGGTCTTTAACGTTGATGCCGTCAATGAGGACTTCGCCTTCCTGAACATCATAGTATCGTGGGATAAGGTCTACCAAGGTAGACTTTCCGCCGCCACTCTGACCGACCAGCGCCACGGTTTCTCCCTTTTTAATGGTGAGGTTGATGTCTCTTAAGATCCATCGCTGCTCATACTTGAACGACACATGGCGGAACTCTATCTGATGCTCGAAAGAGGCAATGTGCTTGGGATGCTCAGCCTGCTTGATATTGTTCTCAGCCTTCATAATCTTGTCCACACGCTCCATAGAGGCAAGTCCTTTCGGAATGTTGTATCCTGCCTTGGAGAACTCCTTCAGCGGATTGATGATGCTGTAGAGTATCACCATATAATATATAAAGGTGGGACCCGTGATGGTCATGTTGTTCAATACGAGGACACCGCCAAACCACAGTACAATGACAATCAGTACCGTGCCCAAGAACTCGCTCATGGGGTGGGCGAGTGTCTGTCGCATCCCGACCTTGATGACTAAGTCGCGGTAGGCATCATTGACTTTGTGGAAACGGTCGTTCATCTTACGTTCAGCGCAGAAAGCCTTGATGATGCGCAGACCTCCCAAGGTTTCTTCCACCTGACTCATGGTGTCGCTCCAGAGACTTTGTGCCTCAAGGGAGTTCTGCTTCAACTTCCTTCCCACAATACCCATAAACCAACCCATGAATGGGACGATGAGAAGCGTGAAAAGGGTGAGTTGCCAGCTGATGACCAGCATGGTCGTGAAATAGGCGATGATGAGAATCGGGTTTTTGAAGAGCATGTCGAGTGAGGTCATGATGGAGTTTTCTATCTCCCCCACGTCGCCCGTCATGCGGGCGATGATGTCACCCTTGCGCTCCTCACTGAAAAAGCCGAGCGGCAGGGATATGATCTTCTGATATACGGCGTTGCGGATGTCTCTCACGATGCCCGTTCGCATGGGAATCATGAATGCCGACGAAAGGAAGTAAGCCCCAGTCTTGAGCAATGTCATGAAGGCGAGGAACAGACCGATGACAAGCAGAGCGGTTGTCGCACTATACTCTATGATGAATTCCTGTATGTAGTAGTAAATGTTGTTGGTGGCGACATCCTTGATATTGTCCCAACTCCACGGCATCAGTTCATCTACCCTGATGCCACCGTCCACCTGGAAGAGAATTTGCAGGATAGGAATCAAGGCGGCAAATGAGAAAATGTTCAATATGGCCGAGAGCACATTGAATATGATGGAAAGTGCCAGATATCTCTTGTAGGGTGGCACGAAACGTCTAAGTACTTGCAGAAATTCTTTCATAGAATGCAAAAGTAGTGCTTTTGGGGAAAAACGCCAAATATTTTGGCATTTTTCTCTCGTTTGTTCTCTTTTTTAGTCTTTTACCTCCTCGCCGAATAGTGTCGCCGAGGTGGAGCCAGTAATGCGCACCTTGACAAATTCGCCGATATGGTGATTGCCCTTGTCCATTACCACCGCCTTGTTTTGTTCGGTGCGTCCCATGAGCTGCTGGCGGCTTCGCTTGCTGAAACTCTCGATGAGGATGGTGAATTCCTTACCCTCGTCTTTCTTGTTCTGCTGGGCACTGATTTCAGTCTGGAGTTTGATAAGCTCGTTGAGGCGCGCAATCTTGACCTCCTCTGGAACGTTGTCGGGGAGATGCTTGGCGGCATAAGTGCCTGGACGCTCCGAGTATTTGAACATAAAGGCACTGTCAAAGCCCACTTCCCTTACCAGGTCCAATGTGAGTTGTTGGTCTTCCTCCTCTTCGTTGTGGTAGCCCACGAAGATATCGGTAGTAATGCCGCATCCGGGTATGATACGCTTGATAGCCTCGACCTTTTCCAGGTATTCCTCGCGTGTATATTTGCGGTTCATCAGTTTCAGTATCTTGTTGCTTCCGCTCTGTGCAGGGAAGTGGATATGGTTGCAGAGGTTGGGTTCGTCGGCGATGGCATGAAGAATGTCTTCTGTCATGTCCTCCGGATTGGAAGTGGTAAAGCGAACACGCATGTTCGGAACAGCTTCTGCCACCATTCTGAGCAGTTGGGCGAAGGATACGCTTCCCTCTTCCCGTTTGCCCGACGGTGACAAGCCATAGCTGTTTACGTTCTGACCGAGCAGGGTAACTTCTTTGAAGCCACGGTCGTACAAGTCGCGTACCTCTCTCAATATACTCTCGGCATCCCTGCTGCGCTCTCTTCCGCGTGTGTAAGGTACGATGCAGTAATGACAGAAGTTGTTACACCCCCTCATGATACTTACGAAGCCACTTACGCGGTTGCCGCCGATGCGTTGTGGCACGATGTCGCGGTAAGTCTCCGTCTTTGACAATTCTATGTTCATGGCATTGTTGCCGTTCTCGCATTGCGCGATCATGTCGGGTAGGTTCAGATAACTGTCCGGTCCGCATACCAGGTTGGCATAGTGGTTTTCTATTAGGTCTTCCTTTACCCTTTCTGCCATGCAGCCCAAGACTCCGAGAATCACCTTCCTGCCCTTCTTCTGTTCGGCGTGGAGAGTGTCGAGCCGATGGTAAATCTTGTTTTCTGCATTTTCTCTCACACTGCACGTGTTGAGGAAGATGGCATCAGCCTCCTCTTCTTTTTCGCACATCTCGTAGCCCGCCATGCCCATGACACTTGCCACGACTTCGCTGTCTGCCACATTCATCTGGCAGCCATAAGTTTCAATAAACAGTTTCTTCATTGTTCTATATGAATTCTAATTTATTTTGCTTTGGAATGTTATTTGGGGCTGCCCTGTTGCAACCCTTTGGAGAGATGCATCAAGGCAAAGTAAAATACGGCACCACTCACCAGTCCTGCGATGGCATCGATAAGATAATGTGCTTGGATGTAAACCGTAGCCATGCAGAGGAATGTATAAAGCGGCAACAGGACAAAGAACAGTTTGCGATTGCCTGAATGCCATGCCAAGAGTATGCACACGGTGCTCATGCCGACATGCGAACTTGGGAAAGCGGCCGTCGGTCGTTCGCCTGCTGCCTTGGCGTCTTCTACGAGTTGGTAGAATATACCGTCAGAGTAGCCTGGCATCGTCAGACAGTCGGTGTGCGAACTGAAGTAGTTTCCCATGGCAGGGAATATACCTTTGGCAATTTCATCTACGCCCACTGCGTCATAATAGAAGGTGGGACCAACCACTGGTAGGAATACAAAGATGACGTAGAAGAGGATGAAGGACGTATAGATGACGAAGGTGGCACGCTCAAACTCTCTGTAACGGAAGAAGAAATAGAAGAAAGCAACCAAGAAGAACATAGGATAATACATGAAGTATCCCATGTCCATCAGTTCGCTTACGACAGGCCACGGCAATGCTTTGGCAAACCACAACGCCGGTTGGGCGCCGAACAGCTGCTGTTCCCATGTGGCGAAGATGTGGTCGAGGTTGGGGAATACCCTGTTTAGTTCATAGGTGTCTGGATACCACCATGCCAAGAGTGCCATTTGGGTGAAGATTCTTGCCATCTTGGTGATGCGGCAGGGCACCATCCTGTAGACTGCCCACATCGCTAATGTTGTGCAGAGTATCCTGATGCGTCCCCAGATCATGGAGTCGGGATTGACAAGTTCTGTGTATGTGAAGAGCATGGTCACAGCTGTCAATACCATATAGGCCAGCATGACCCACTCTAAGGCGAAGAGTCCTTTCTTCGGATTTTTGTCTATCTTGAAATAGTCTTTGACCATTATATTTTCGTGGTAGCCGTTTGTGCTTGCCACACTTTATTTGATTGTTGTTCTTGTTTTTTTCTTTTCTTGTCGGTATAGGATTGACCTGTTTCCGTTTGGAAAGAGTCGATCCTATAACCATTTATTCTCCTTGTACCATTCTACGGCGAGCTTGACGCCACGCTCCAGCGGATAGTGTGGATGGTAGCCCAACTCGTCCACGGCCGGTTCTATGTCACAACGCCAGTTACGCTGCTTCAGGATGTTGAACTTGTCGTTGTTGAGTGCCGACATCTTGCCAGTAGCTCTGCCTACGTATTCACCGATGAGCGTAATGAGTCGGAGCAGACATATCGGAGCCTTGATGCGGATGAGCCACTTGTCCCCCAATTCATGATGAAGGAGGTTGCTGAACGTGGCAGACTGGTACACTTCGCCATCGCTGAGAAAATACTTCCTGCCATTCTTACCCCTCTCAAGGGCAAGGAATACTGCCTGTACCACATCTTGTACATAGACAAACGTGATGTCTTGCCGTTTGTAGCCCACAGAAAAATCTATGTGCTGCTTGATGCTTTTTGCCATCAAGAAGTAGTCTTTCTCTCTTGGACCGTATACTCCTGTAGGACGGAGGATGATGTACGGGAAGAGGTTGCCAAGACTGTCAAGGAATTTTTCTGCTTCCCATTTGCTCTTGCCGTACTCGGTGTTGGGCTTGGGAGTGTCTTGTTCGTTGATTTCCACATAAGGCTGCTCTTCCCGGATAGCCCCGAAGACACTGAGTGAACTGATGAAGACAAAACGCTTCAGGGGCATCTTCGAGACAATGAGCACCTCCACAAGGTTTTTTGTCCCTTCTGTGTTCACTTTGTAGAAATCTGATGCATGCAGACACTTGGTGGCACCGGCAGCGTGTACGACGTAGTCGAATTCGTGGCCTTCCAATTGTTGCGCCAACTCTTGCTTGGAGCCTAAATTGAGGTTGATGAAATGGATGCGGTCGTCTTGAAGATATTTTCTGGAACTGGATGGGCGTACTGCCGCCCATGTCTCCATACCTTGTCGGAGGGCTTCTTCAACGATAAAGCTCCCGATAAACCCGGACGCACCCGTCACTAATATTTTCATTAAATCTTTATCAAATAGTAATTTAAGGTGCAAAGTTACGCTTTTCTATTCTAATTTCCAAGAATTTTGCGG
This sequence comes from Firmicutes bacterium CAG:103, assembly GCA_963600865.1. Taxonomy (GTDB): domain Bacteria; phylum Bacteroidota; class Bacteroidia; order Bacteroidales; family Bacteroidaceae; genus Prevotella. The sequence goes on along the minus strand of CAVCDC010000013.1, from coordinate 26,956 downwards.
TTTTTCATGGATGGAGTACAATACATTTGCTACATGCTTTGTATATTTATGCATAAAGATTATAAAAACGTATTACGATTGCATAAACTTTAGGAAAAGTTGTCTGAAATATAAAAGATTTGTGTAACTTTGCACCCGCAAAAAACGAAACTGTACAACAATGGCATACACAAGACTTACAGCGGCAGAAGCTGCTGCGATGATACACGACCAATATAATATAGGCTTGAGTGGTTTTACCCCTAATGGCGTACCAAAGGCTATTTTTCGTGAACTTTCCAAGAGAGCCTTTGCCGAGCATGAGGCTGGCAGACCATTTCAGGTAGGAATTTTGACAGGAGCATCTACGTCACAGAGTATTGAGGGCGACATGGCTGTTGCCCATGCCATCAAGTTTCGTGCCCCCTTCTCTACTAACAAGGACTTCCGTACGTATACCAACCTTGGAGAGATAGACTATGAAGACATGCATTTGGGACACATGGCAGAACGTCTGCGTCGTGGTTTCTATGGAGAGATAGACTTGGCGATTATCGAAGTGTCCGACTTGGAAGAGGGGGAAACGACATGCAAGGCTTTTCTCACCTCTGCAGGGGGTATTGTGCCTACCATCGTCAGACTGGCGAAGAGGGTGCTGATAGAGAGAAACAAATTCCACAGCCCTTCTTCTCGTTATCTGCATGATGTATATGAGATAAGTGCATGTCCGTTCCGTACACCCATTCCTATCAGCAGTGTCGGCGACCGCATCGGAAAGGAATATGTGGAGATAGATGCGCGGAAAATCATCGGTGTCGTAGAGTGCAATATTGCCGAAGAGGCACGTGCCTTCAAACCTTTGGATCCCGTGACAGAACAGATGGGACACAATGTGGCAGACTTTTTGGTGTCAGACTTGAAGAAGGGACACATCCCGCCACAGTTCTTGCCTCTGCAGAGTGGTGTGGGCGTAACGTCTAATGCCGTGCTCGAAGCCTTGGGGCAGAACCCGTTGGTGCCTGTGTTCAGCGTCTATACGGAAGTGGTGCAGGATGCCGTAGTAAAATACATGCGTGAAGGGCGCATCAAGGATGCCTCCTGCTCTTCGCTCACTGTCACCAATGAGACACTGAAAGATGTTTATGACGACATAGAATATTTTAGGAAGCATCTTACCATCAGACCGAGTGAAATCTCCAACTCGCCAGAGGTTATCCGGCGCTTGGGCGTCATTGCCATGAATACGGCCATAGAGTGCGACATCTACGGTAATGAGAACTCCAGTCATATTTGCGGCAGCAAACTGATGAACGGCATCGGTGGTTCTTGCGACTATGAGCGCAATGGATACATTTCTATTTTTACGACACAGAGTACAACCAAAAACGGATGTATTTCTGCCATTGTGCCTATGTGCAGTCATGTGGACAGTACGGAGCACGATGTGGATGTTATCGTGACAGAACAGGGCGTTGCCGACCTTCGCGGAAAGGGTCCATTGCGTCGTGCGAAGGAAATCATCGAAAACTGTGCCCATCCAGACTACCGTCCCATGTTGCGTGAATACTTGAAACTGGCAGAGAAAGGACATGAGCCCCAAAGTATGCGGGCTGCTCTCGCCATGCATGACACGTTCTTGAAAAAAGGCGACATGCGTCTTACCGACTTTGGCGAATATCTGAAGTAATCTAAGAGTAGTTCTCTACTAAGAAAATTTACGTTCCTAACTGGGAAAATAAATGTTCCTAACTGGGAAAAAATATGTGACTGAGTCAAACGCTCCTCACAAGGCAAAAATACACCCGGGTTTTTTCTTCGTGAGACCCGGGTATTTTTGTTACGAAACCCGGGTTTTTCATATACGTATACCCGGGTATTTTTTTCAAAAGACCCGGGTATTTTTGATGAGCAGTACGGTTTGACTCTTTCTCCTAAAAATCGGCTTTCCTCTCAAAGGTCATTTCCTTGTCAGTAAGAGGGTGGCGAAAGCGGATGGCTTCGGCATGGAGATAGAGGCGTGAAGCCTCTTCGTTGCCGTAGAGCGGGTCGCCAAGGATAGGGGCGTTCAGTCCTTGTTTATGTGCGCAGTGTACACGTAGCTGGTGGGTGCGCCCTGTGTGGGGAAAGAGAGTGAGGCGCATGTGCGAGACGTTCGGATTGAGTGTCTCTCCCTTTATGTCGTAGATTTCTTCTGTTGCTTCATAGTCAGTGACGGCTTCCTTTCCGTTGTCGTAGTTCACGGTCTGTCGTGGACGGTCGAGAAAGTTGGGTGCAAGGGGCAAGGAAATGGTACCTTTTGAAGGAAACGCAGCTCCACAGACAATGGCCACATACCTTTTCCTAACAGTGTGATTGGAAAACTGTTGTTGAAGTTGACGGTAGGCAAAGTCGGTCTTGGCAATCACCATCAGTCCACTTGTTGCCATGTCGAGGCGATGGATAACAAGAGGTCCTGTAGCGTGAGGATATTTCCTCTTCATCAGGGAGAATACCGACGGACCGCCATCCTTGCCTGGAACAGAAAGTAAACTGGCTGGTTTGCAGATGACTGCAATTTCGTTATCCTCGTAAATGAACTCTATGCCTGAAGAGTCCTCCACATTATTATATATAGGGATGTCCTCGTTACCTTTGGTGATGTACGGCAGCATCCACTGGAGAATAGGCTTGCATTTGCCGTTGCATGCAGGATAGAAATGGAGATGGTGTCTGATTTCTTCTTTCGGACTTTCTCCCCACCAGAACATCGCCATCTGTAGAGGACGTAGGTGGTGCTGATAGGCGTATTGCAGGAGCTTGGGCTCGCAGCACTCTCCACTGCCAGCTGGCGGAATGTGTGCGGCAGTAGAGGCAAAGATTTCTGTAAGCGACCTTTCCTCTCCCTTTGGATTGAGCATCTTGAACTGTCCGAACAACCATTGTTGCAAAGCGTCGGAAAGTTGCTTGCGCAGTTGCTTGAGACGCTTCAGGTCTTCTTCCCATGCTGTGTACTCTTGTTCGAGTGTTGTCTTTTCGGAAAGTGATTTCTTGAGCCTTTTCAGTTCCGCTTTCATGAACTGACTTTCCCTGATAAGTTCCTGATTCTCTTCTTTTGTAAGAGACTGGCTCTTGCGGCGTTCGTCTCGCCTTGCTTTTGCGGCTTTCATCTGTTGTTGGAAGGAGTTGATGATTTCCTTTCTTTTTTCTTCCAACAGTCTTACCTGTTCTTGGGCGGCAACCATCCTTTCGTCTTTTTCCATCGAGGCAATGGCATGGTTGATGCGCGTGATTTCTGCCTCGTGCGTCTTGAAGTAACCATCGGGCTGGAGATAGTCGAAGACGGCAGGAACGAAGTCTGGCCAGTCGCTTCTTCCGCCTATCTGTCCACTGTAGGCTGTGAGATAGGCAAGTTGTCCGTCCTTCTCCACGATGAGTACCCCGAACATTTTCCCCTTGTTGATCTCCTCTCGCCACTCTTCTTCCTTGGAGAGGAATTCCTGCAATTCGAGGCAAGCCATACGGCAGAGGGCATGAGGCTTGTAGTCAAGTGGGTTGTTCATCTTCGTCGGGAGGGGTGTGCTCTGGGGTATATTGATAGGGTGGAATATTGCCATGTCGTATGTTTTGTTCAACTTGTCTTGTGCAAATTTAGATAAAATTTCTGAATTATGAGCTTGATAAGTAAAAAGTTTTTTATACTTTCTGCCGATGTGCTTTTTCTGCAAATATTTTTGTATCTTTGCATCATCATTCATCATAACCCTAAAGAGACGTTACAAATGAAATATACTTTACAGCCACCTTCCCTTCTCCATGCGAGTATCTGTTTGCCATCATCCAAGAGCATCAGCAACAGGGCTCTTGTCATTCACGCCATGACAGGCGGCGACACGCTTCCTTCCAACTTGAGTGACTGTGATGATACGAATGTCATTATTTCTGCCCTTGCCAATATGCCTTCCGTGATAGATATCAAGGCGGCAGGTACTGCCATGCGTTTCATGACTGCCTATCTCTCCATTGCCGATGGTGAGCATGTGATAACTGGTACGGAACGCATGAAAAACCGCCCCATAGGTATACTTGTTGACGCTTTGCGTTATATAGGGGCAGATATCAGTTATGTGGAGAAGGAGGGCTATCCTCCGCTTCGCATTAAAGGAAGACCTCTCGACGGAGGACATTTGGAGGTAGACGGGAGTATCAGCTCTCAGTATGTTTCTGCATTGCTGATGATAGGTCCTGTGCTGAAAAACGGTTTGGAACTGAAATTAACAGGTGAGATAGCCTCTCGTCCCTATATCGACCTTACGCTGTGGATGATGCGCGAATATGGTGCAGACGCAGAGTGGACAGACATAGACACCATCCTCGTCAAGCCACAGCCCTACCAACCGCATCCTTATCAGATAGAGAATGACTGGAGTGCAGCCTCTTACTGGTATGAGATGATGGCGCTTGGCGGTTCTGCCGACTCTGTAGTCAAGTTGCAGGGGCTCATGGATGGGTCGAAGCAAGGCGACTCTGTGGTGAAATACATTTTCAGCCTCTTGGGCGTGAAGACGGAGTTTGCGTCAACGGATGGTATGCAACCCACGATGGTGACACTGAAAACGCATCCCTGTCTGTTGCCGCGTCTGGACTACGACTTTACTGGTTCTCCCGATTTGGCGCAGACATTTGTGGTCTGCTGTTGTGCCATGGGTGTGAAGTTCCGGTTTACCGGTCTTGCCAGTCTTAAGATCAAGGAGACCGACCGCATAGAGGCGCTTAAGCGTGAACTGCTGAAAGTGGGCTTTGTTGTCCGTGACGAGAATGGACATACCCTTGTTTGGGAAGGTGAGACGTGCCAGCCTACGTTTGAAGCCATCGACACTTATGAAGACCATCGTATGGCGATGGCATTTGCCCCCTTGGTGTTTAAGTTCCCCGGCATTGCCATCAACCATCCCGAAGTGGTGTCCAAGTCTTATCCTCATTATTGGGAAGACCTGCGCAAGGCTGGAGTTGAAATAACGGAAAGTGAAGATTGAAAAAGGCGACAACGTATGCTCTATCTTATTTTGTCACTTTGTGTATTGGGGCTCTTTGCTGCATTGTTAGGTCTCGTGGGCAGCAGAAAAGGGGAAGAAACTCCTTTGAGGGAAGGCGCTTCATGTAATACCTGCAATGGCAGTAATAGCCGTTGTGAACAGGTGTGTATGATGGAGGCTTCGCTAAAAGCACCTGAATACTTCGATGATGAAGAGTTGGACAGATATAAAGGCAGAGCGTCTGATAGTTATACGTCCGAAGAGGTGGATGAGTTTGCAGATGTGCTTTATACGATGCGCCCTGAGGAGGTGGCTGCGTGGAACCGAAGTTTGCACCTGCGGGGTGTCTCGATACCAGATGCCCTCAAGGACGAAGTCATAGCCATGATAGAAGAAACAAAGAAAGACGCATGAACATATTTGATTATACTTTTTTCCAAAACGCCCTATTGGGAGCATTCCTTGCCAGTATCCTTTGCGGTTTTATAGGAACCTACATCGTGACACGGCGGTTGGTGTTCATCAGTGGTGGAATCACGCATGCCTCGTTTGGCGGGATTGGCATCGGTGTGTTTGCCGGCATCAATCCAGTTCTCTCTGCCATGGTCTTTGCCGTGCTGAGTGCCTTCGGTGTACAGTGGATGTCTGGTAAGAAGGACATTCGGAAAGACTCTGCCATTGCTCTCTTTTGGACATTGGGCATGAGCGTTGGTATCATCTGTTGCTTTCTTACCCCTGGTTTTATGCCCGATCTTCCGTCGTTCCTCTTCGGTAGCATCCTTGCCATTTCCTCAGCCGACCTGTGGCTCCTCGGCATCCTTGTTGCAGTAGTGGCTGTCCTTTTTGTTGTGTTGCTGCGCCCTATACAGAGTGTGGCGTTCGACAGTATGTTTGCGCGTTCACAGCATCTGCCCGTTGCCGTGATAGAATACACCATGATGGGGCTTGTCGCCATGACCATTGTCGCCACGCTTAAGATGGTGGGAATCGTATTGGCTATCAGTTTGCTTACCATTCCTCAGATGACGGCAAATCTTTTTACCTACAATTACCGCCGTATGATAGTCTTCAGCATTGTTGTGGGATGGGTAGACTGTCTTTTAGGACTATATGGCAGTTATCTGCTCAACGTGCCATCGGGCGCCACTATCATATTTGTCAGTATCCTTGTTTTTCTTATAGCAAAGACAATAAAATCGGGTGTTTCTCAGTTCTTATTAAAGAAGAAGTAGTATATATAGTGAAATTGTCCAACCGCCATATCCTCCCCTTGCTGTTTGCTGTCGTTTTGGTAGGCATTACAGCTTGTTCCACGCAGAAGAACACTGCGCGCAACCGTTGGTGGCATGCTTTCCACGCCCGCTATAATACCTATTATAATGGTACACTTGCCTACATCGATGGTTCGTTGGAAAAGGAACAAGGAAACAAGGACAACTATACAGAAATGATTCCTCTCTACACGGTAGGCAACAAGAACAGCAAAGAGTTGGGTAAGGCAAATTTTGACCGTGCTATAGAGAAGAGTAAAAAGGCGATACAGCGTCATAGTATGAAGCGCCGTCCGGAATGGACAAAGAGTAGGAAAAAAACAGCTGCCGACATAGAATGGCTCAACCGCAGGGAGTACAATCCTTTTATCTGGAAAGCCTGGATGCTCATGGGGCGCTCGCAGTTCCATCAGGGTGACTTTGAGGGAGCGGCGTCAACTTTTGCCTATATGGGAAGGCTCTTCGAGACGCAGCCTGCCATCTATGGGCGTGCCCGGGCGTGGCTTGCCAAGTGCTATGTAGAGGAGGGATGGATGTATGATGCAGAAGACGTGATACGCAACATAGAACGAGACTCCATTCACTGGCGGGCACAGAAAGAATGGGACTATACCTATGCCGATTATTACATACATGCTGGGCGATATGAACTTGCTGTGCCCTACCTGCGCAAGGTCATCAAACACGAGATGCGGCGCAAACAACGTGCCCGCGAGTGGTATCTTATGGGACAGATACAGGCTGCTTTAGGCAATAAGGCAGAGGCCTATAGTGCTTTCAAACATGTGGTGAGACTTAATCCGCCCTACGAACTGGAGTTCAACGCTCGTATCTCGATGAGCGAGGTCATGGCGAGCGAAAATAGCAAGCAGGTCATTGGTCGTCTGAAGCGTATGGCTGCTTCAGACAAGAACAAGGAGTATCTCGACCAAGTGTATTATGCCATCGGTAATATCTACCTTGCCCAGCGTGACACCATGCAGGCGATTGGTGCCTACGAACGTGGCAACGCCAAGGCGACACGCAACGGTATTGAAAAAGGTGTGCTTCTCTTGCATTTAGGTGACTTGTATTGGCAGAAGGAATTGTATGGTGATGCGCGCCGTTGCTACGGTGAGGCCATCGGTTTGTTGGACAAAGACCGAAAAGACTACAAGCAGTTGTCGGAACGCTCTAAGATACTTGACGAACTGGTTCCTTATACCGATGCCGTGCATCTGCAAGACTCTCTCCAGTCTTTGGCGAAGATGAGTGAGACAGACCGTAATGCAGCCATAGACCGGGTTATAGCCCAACTAAAGAAAAAAGAGAAGGAGGAGAAAGACAAGCAGGCTGAGGCTGAAGCAGAGAAACAACTTGCAAAGAACAGTGCTACAGGAAATAATGCGGCAAACACCAAGACCACGAATACTACCTCTACTACAGGAGGCAACAGCACTACGTGGTATTTCTACAACCCCATGGCAGTAAGTCAAGGAAAGACAGCATTCCAAAAACAATGGGGCAAGCGAGAGAACGTAGACAACTGGCAACGCATCAACAAGACTGTTGTGGCTGTACAGCCGGATGTGGAGGAGATAACCGACGAGGCACGCGACTCTCTGATAAGGGCTGCGGAACAAGAGGACTCCATAAAGCACCTTACCGACAGTGCGCAGAATGATCCGCATAAGCGAGAGTATTATCTCGCACAGATTCCTTTCTCAGAGGAACAGGTTCTGGAAAGCAATAAAATCCTAACCGACGGACTCTATCATTCGGGTGTTATCTTCAAGGACAAACTCGACAATTTGGGATTGAGCGAAAAAGCCTTGCGCCGAGTAGAAACTCAATATCCCGACTATGAGCATATGGACGATGTGTTCTACCACCTCTATCTGCTCTATTCTCGGAAGGGGTTGCCCTCAACGGCAGATACGTATATTGCCCGACTGAAAAAAGACTATCCCAAAAGTCAGTGGACAACATTGTTGACAGATCCTTACTATGCCGAGAACGCCAAGTTTGGTGTGCACATCGAGGATTCTCTCTACTCTGCTGCCTATGAAGCCTTCAAGTCTGGGAGATACGACATGGTGAAGGCGAATGCAGAAATGTCTGCCCAGCGTTTCCCCATGGGAGCCAACCGTGACAAGTTCCTCTTTATCGGAGGACTCAGCAAACTCAATGCTGGTGATGCGACTGGTTGTGTGGTAGACATGAAAACTATTGTCGAGAAATATCCGGAAGGTCGTATCAGTGAGATGGCGGGTATGATAGTCAATGGCGTCAATGATGGGAAGCGCTTGCGTGGTGGTACGTTCGACCTCGCTAATGTATGGGCGCACCGCAGTGTGGTGCTCAACGAAGGTGATGCAGCGCAGGCGCAGGCGTTTAGCGACGAGCGCAACACCCCGTATGTGTTCCTCTTGGCTTACCAGCCCGATTCGCTCAATGAGAACCAACTGCTCTTCGAAATGGCAAAGTTCAACTTCACGACTTATCTTGTGCGCTCTTTTGATCTCAGTATCGAAGAGCAGGATGGCTTGCACAGGATGGTGGTGAAGGGATTCCGTACCTATAATGAAGCTGTTGTCTATGCTCATGATGTACTGGGCAATTCTCAGATTATGCACCTCCTCGGAAAGTATAGGGCGATTGTCATCAGCGAGCAGAACCTTGCCTTGCTTGGAACGCAGTTTACTTATGATGAATACGCTCAGTTCTACAACAAGCATTTCCTGCCTCTCAAATCGTTTGATAGACAGTTGCTTGCCGAACCAACAGAAGTCGTGGTTTCGAAAGAGGAACCTTCGCAGTCTCGTGATGGCGAAAGTGATGACGAGGACTTGGAGGATGTCGGCAATATGGAGAAGAACGCTGAAGGAACAGTGTCTAAGAGTGGAACGATTGTTGTGCAAGAAGAGGAGACTCCTGCAGAGCAAAAGTCTTCCAATACGGTCGTTACGGAATCGGAGAACATGGAAAAACAACAGACAGAGCGTGAGTCGACTGTTGTAAAACAAGAGATAGAAACTGATGCTGCAGTGACATCTGGACAGACGGTCATTCCTGAAGAAAAGAAGGAGTCTCCTCGCATGCAGGACACAGTCGTTCCCGAGGAAAAGAAACAGGAATTGCCTCTTGAGCCAACTGTTGTCCCGAAGCAGGAAGTTCCTTCCGAAACGCCTATAGTGCCAGAGGTAGAAACGTCCCCTCTTCAGTCTACTACCACGACTGTTGTGCTTGAGGAAGAGGAGCCTACCTCTTCGAAGGAAGGTACAACACTTGTTGAAACTGATGTCGAAGAAAAGCAAAAGAAAGAAGAGAAGGTGGTAACGCCAGAAAAGAAAACTGAAAAGAAACCAGAAACAACCCCCGAAAAGGAAACTGTCAAACCAGAGAAGAAGGATATAAAGGTCGAGAAGGAAGAAGACAAAGCCGAAAAGGAAGAAAAGTCCGAAAAGAAGGAAGAATCCTATGATTTGGAGGACGAGTATTTCGAACTCGACGGATTCTGATGAAAGCCTTTGAGAGACATAATAGAAAACAGAAGTACAGACGCAAAACAAGATAAGACTATGAGCAACGGATTGTTACTGTGGGTAGACGATGAAATAGAACTGTTGAAGGCACATATTATCTTTCTTGAGAAGAAAGGATATGAGGTGGAGACCATCAGTAATGGTCCCGATGCTATAGCACGTTGCAAGCAACAGACCTTTGACCTCATCTTGCTCGACGAGATGATGCCGGGATTGAGCGGACTTGAAACTCTCCAACAGATAAAGGATGTACAGCCCGCTACGCCTGTCGTGATGTGTACCAAAAGTGAGGAGGAGGATATTATGAACCAAGCTATCGGGTCTAAGATTGCCGACTATCTCATCAAGCCAGTCAACCCCAACCAGATACTCTTGTCGCTGAAGAAGAACATCCATCGTCGCGAGATTGTTACCGAGGTGACACAGAGTGGTTATCAGCAAGACTACGGGCAGATAGCTATGCAGATTATGAACAGTCGCTCGTGGGAGGACTGGATGGAAATCTATCGTCGCATCGTGAGATGGGAACTGGAACTGAGTAGTACTGACAGTCAGATGACTGAAATGCTGCAGATGCAGAAGGAGGAAGCCAATTTGGGATTTGCCAAATATGTGGCGAAGAACTATCTCGACTGGGTGCAACCGCAGACCACTCCTGTGCCTGGAAGACCCTGTATGAGCACGGACATCTTCAAGAACAAGATATTCCCCTTGCTCGACAAAGGAGAGAAGGTATTCTTAGTGGTCATAGACAATTTCCGTTATGACCAGTGGAAGATGTTGGCACAGGATATCGGTGATATGTTCGAGATTGACGAGGATATGTATATGACTATTCTGCCTACTGCGACACAGTATGCGCGGAATGCAATATTCAGCGGGTTGATGCCCAATAAGATAGTAGAAATGTTCCCTGACCTCTGGGTAGACGAAGATGAGGAGGAGGGGAAGAACTTGAATGAGGAGCCGCTCATCCGCACGCAATTTGAGCGCTTTCGTAGACATAACTCATTCAGTTATCATAAGGTCAATGACTCGGTTGGGGCAGACCGATTCCTCGACAGGTACAACGAACTACAGGGCAACGACTTGAATGTGTTGGTCATCAACTTCATTGACATGCTCTCACATGCTCGCACGGAGTCGAAGATGGTGCGTGAACTTGCCAACAATGAGTCGGCTTACCGCAGTATCACGCAGAGCTGGCTTCGCCATTCAGTCTTGTCGGAACTCTTCCGCCGTCTGGCGCAGAGCGACCGCAAGGTCATCATCACCACTGACCATGGAAGTATTCGTGTCTCAAAACCAGTAAAGATAGTAGGCGACCGTAACACCAACACCAACTTGCGCTACAAGTTGGGCAAGAACTTGGCATATAACTCCAAGGAGGTGTTCGTCATCAAGGATCCTCATAAGGCGCAGTTGCCGGCTCCCAACCTGAGCACGTCTTATGTCTTTGCCTATGGAGACGCCTTCTTTGCCTATCCCAATAATTATAATTATTATGTGTCTTACTACAAGGACACGTTTCAGCATGGGGGCATTTCCATGGAGGAGATGCTTGTCCCACTTGTTACGCTTACGCCCCGAAAGAGGATGTGACCGGTTCTCGGTGGTGCTTTAAGAATAGAAACATAAAACAAGTATAAAAACAGATAATATGCAAATCAAGATTGAGTCGTTAGATGACATTCATGCTGCCGCCAAGAAGTTTGTCGAGCAGCTTGGAAAGGGTAGGGTTTTCGCCTTCTATGGTAAGATGGGGGCAGGAAAGACAACATTCATCAAGGCTGTCTGTGAAGTCCTTGGTGTGAGCGATGTTATCACTTCGCCCACTTTTGCTATTGTAAATGAATACACGACAGAAGAAGGTGAATCCATCTATCATTTCGACTTCTATCGCATCAAGAAGATAGAGGAGGTGTACGACATGGGCTATGAAGACTATTTCTATAGCGGTAGACTTTGCTTGTTGGAATGGCCGGAATTGGTGGAAGACTTGCTCCCCGACGATGCCGTGAAGGTTCACATTGAGGCTCATGATGATGGGACGAGGACGGTAGATATCGCAGAATGAAAATCTCAGACAGATACCACTTGCCCCATATCGTAAGTAAGTGGACTTCATGAATTCCTTATGTTAGTGACACAATAAAAATACTACGTTGGCGTTATAAGAATATATAGTCTAAGAAAATACCATATGGCAGAACACAACGACTTAGGAAAATGGGGAGAAGAGGAAGCAGCCCGATACCTGCAAGGCAAAGGCTATTCCATTCTGGAACGTGATTGGCGCCAAGGACGGCGTGACCTTGATATCGTCGCCCTTACAGGGGATGGAAGTACAATAGCAATTGTAGAGGTCAAAACTCGGCAAAGCGATGACATGGAAGCTCCAGAACAGGCTGTTGACAAGAAGAAAATACGCAATCTTGCCGCTGCTGCCGACAGTTATGTAAAGCGGCGCAATATCGTGCATGAGTTGCGCTTTGATATCATATCTATAGTTGGAACAGTAGGAAATATAAAGAAGATAGAGCACATTGTGGATGCATTCAATCCTATGCTTATCCTTTAAGGTTGGGCAACCGTCACAAAGGCTGTTTTCTTAATTTCTCCAAAGGCTCCATCCCCCAACAAATTCCTCATTATAGAAAGTTGAACTTTTCATAACGACATTCATGGTGAAGACAACAACGGACATCAAGAAAATTAAACTGCAGGAAACAGTGTCTACCAACTTGTTCCTGAAAAACTATGTTCCCACCAATACCGAGGAGATGGTTGTCGCTATTGCCGACTACCAGTCTGCGGGACGGGGACAGGGCGATCATACATGGGAAAGCGAACCTGGCAAGAATCTTCTGTTTAGCATACTTACATATCCCCACTGGATACCCGTCGGCAAGCAATTCATGCTTTCTATGGCAGGAGCCTTGGCTCTGAAAGAAGCCCTCGACAGTTATACAGAAGGTATTACGCTCAAGTGGCCCAATGACGTGTACTGGAACGATCGCAAAATAAGCGGTACGCTCATTGAGACTACGGTAAGTTCAAAAGGTATCAAACGCTGCATCTTTGGCATAGGCCTTAACGTCAACCAGAATGTGTTCTATAGCGATGCTCCCAACCCGGTCTCTCTTTGTCAGATATTAGGACATGAAATAGACCGCGACGAACTGCTCGACAAGATACTCGATGCTTTCTGTCGGTATTACGAACTGTTGCGCCGTGCGGATTATATGGATGTCTCGGGCATCTATCATCTGAGTCTCTACCGCCGAAAGGGATACCACTGGTATGAAGACAAGGAAGGACGATTCGAGGGAGCTATCGTGGAAGTGGAGGACAATGGAACCCTCATCCTGCACGACAAGTGCGGTGTCATACGCTCCTATACATTTGGAGAACTGAAGTTCTGCTCGGAATAGTAGGTAGGGAAGTTTGAAACAAAACAAAATAATAAATAACTATGGCAAAATTTAAACGAATATTGCTCAAGTTGAGCGGTGAGAGCCTCATGGGTAAACAGAGCTTCGGTATTGACCCAGAGAGACTGAGTGATTATGCAAAGCAAATCAAGGAGGTGCACGAGATGGGCGTTCAGATAGGTATCGTCATAGGAGGTGGAAACATCTTCCGTGGTCTCAGTGGTAGCCAGAAAGGATTTGACAGAGTGAAGGGTGATCAAATGGGTATGTGTGCCACTGTCATCAACTCCCTCGCCCTGAGTAGTGCCCTTGGCGCCATCGGGGTAAAAAACAAGGTGCTTACTGCTATTCGCATGGAACCAATAGGCGAGTTCTACAGCAAGTGGAAAGCCATCGAGGCGATGGAAGCAGGTTATGTCTGCATCTTCTCGGCAGGTACGGGCAGTCCTTACTTTACGACCGACACGGGCTCGTCATTGCGCGGCATAGAGATAGAGGCTGATGTGATGCTCAAGGGTACGCGTGTTGACGGTATTTATACTGCCGACCCGGAGAAGGATCCTACAGCCACGAAGTTTAAGGACATTACCTACGACGAAATTTATACCAAGGGACTGAAAGTGATGGATCTCACAGCCACCACCATGTGTAAGGAGAACAACCTGCCCATCTATGTCTTCAACATGGATGTTGTTGGAAATCTCAAGAAAGTGATGGACGGCGAGGAAATCGGAACGCTCGTGCACAATTAAAGTGGTGAGTAAATAAAAAATGCGGCTAATCAGCCGCATTTTTTTATTTGTTTTTCAGAAAGATGACAAGTGAGAGAAGTACGTAGAGTACTATTACGAGCCACCATCCCTGTAGGAAACCTTTGATGCCGTCAGTAAGGACAGAGCAAACTAAGATGCCTATGGTGACTCCGGCAAAACAATACTTGATTTCATTGCCTTTGTACGACCAATGCTTGAACTTTAATGCAAACAATGGCAACTCGCAAACTAAGAGCCAGCTTGTTAGTACGACAAGAGCCAAGACAATGAATACCGACCAACTGTAGCCTACCAGCCAATATGGTTCGAACACGACTAACGACCCCCAAAATAAAGCATTGGCTGGCGTTGGTACGCCAATAAAGGAGGTAGTCTGTCGCTCGTCAAGATTGAACTTGGCGAGGCGAAGGGCAGAGAATGCCGCAATGAGAAATGCCGCATAAGGCAAGTAAGGACGTAATGGCTCCAAGAGCCCAGGGTATTCCATTACATTGAGGAGGGAGAATACAATGCTGGCAGGTGCCACGCCGAATGTCACGTCGTCTGCCAACGAGTCAAGCTCCTTGCCGATGGGAGAGGATACATGTAACAGTCGTGCGCTCATACCGTCAAAGAAATCAAACACGGCGCCCATGATAATCCACAACAATGCCGTCTTTGCATCGCCTGCAAGAGCAAAAGTCGTAGCTATGCAGCCCGAGACAAGGTTGCAACAAGTGATAGTATTGGGAATATACTTCTTGATGCTCATGATTTCAATTTTGCTATAATCGTCTGGTCGCCAGTGGTTGACTGCCCCATCTTTACACATACCTCCGTGCCTACTGGGAGATATACATCTACGCGGGAGCCCAACTTGATAAAGCCTAAGTGCTCGTCTATGTAGCATTCCTCGCCCCCCTTGGCGTAAGTCACGATGCGGCGAGCTACAGCGCCAGCTATCTGGCGGCACAGCACATCCACACCAGACGGTGTAGTTATCATGATGTCGGCATGCTCATTCTCTTCGCTTGCCTTGGGCAACCAAGCTTTGTGGTAATTGCCGTTGACATGCTTGACGAATTTCACTTTGCCATCTACAGGAAACCAGTTGGCATGAACATTCCATAGACTCATGAAAATGGAAATCATTAGTCGGCGGTCGCCAAAGTAAGGGGCATTGTCTACCTCTTCGACCACCACTATCTTGCCATCGGCTGGAGCCACCACCAAGTTCTCTGTGTCCTCGACATTGAGATACCTGATAGGACAACGATAAAAGTTGAGTACTATACAATATGCCACACCAAAGACCACAGCGAATATCCAGAACGGAAGCTTCGAGTCAATGGTGTACCACAAGGCAGCGGCTACTGCCACAATGGCTATCAGGCCTACGGCAAGCTGATTGTTGCCTTCACGATGTATTCTTATCTTTTTCAGTTTCTTTATTTTCTTTCCCATAAGGTAGAGAGTCGTAGCACATCTAAGGAGCGGATGCACAACATTAGTTTTTAATGTTGCAAAGGTACGTTATTTTTGTCGGTTTTGCAAATTTTTCTGACTTTTCTTTTGGTTATGTCAACTTTTACGAGTAACTTTGAACCTAAATTTGCAGAACAAAGAAAAAAATGGAAGATTTCGTACACTTGCACGTCCATACCCAATACTCCATCCTTGACGGTCAGTCGAAGATACCTCATCTGGTAGACAAAGCCATTGCCAACGGCATGAAGGGAATGGCTGTTACAGACCATGGAGTGATGTTTGGAATAAAAGAGCTGGTAGACTATTGCGCCAAGGTCAACAAGGGTAGGAAGAAGGAGGGGCTGGAGCCTTTCAAGCCTATCATTGGTTGCGAAATGTACGTGGCTCATCGCGGCAAGGAGTGTCGAGAGAAAGACAAGGGTGACATGAGTGGCTACCACCTCATTGTCCTTGCCAAGAACTACAACGGTTACAAGAATCTTATCAAACTGGTCAGCAATTCATGGGTGGATGGATACTATATGCGCCCACGTACAGATCGTGCCGATCTGGAGAAATATCACGAAGACCTTATTGTATGTTCTGCATGTATCGCTGGCGAGGTGCCGCGCAAGATTCTCGACGGTGACATTGCTGGGGCAAGGGAGGCTTGTGAATGGTATCACCGTGTCTTTGGCGACGATTACTATCTTGAACTGCAACGGCACGAAGTGACCGATCCCTCCATTTTGGCCAACCGTGAAGCTTTCCCCCTTCAGCAGAAGGCGAACAAGGTACTCATTGAGTTTGCTAAGGAATATGGCATCAAACTGGTGTGTACCAACGACTGTCACTTCGAAGACAAGGAAACGGCTGAGGCTCATGACCACTTGCTCTGTATCGCTACGGGCAAGGATCTTGATGACCCCAACCGCATGAGATACTCTAAGCAGGAGTGGTTTAAGACGCGAGAGGAGATGAATGCCATCTTCTCCGATGTGCCTGAGGCGTTGAGCAACACCCTTGAAGTGCTTGACAAGGTGGAGACCTACAGCATTGACCATGGTCCCATCATGCCCTTCTTCCCCATTCCGGAGAGCTTTGGTACGGAAGAGCAGTTGAGACAAAAAGTTTCGGAGGAGGACTTGTATAAGGAGTTTACGAGTGACGAGAACGGACAAAACCCCATGTCTCCGGAAGACGGTCAGAAAGTGATAGACCGCTTGGGGGGCTATGAAAAGATTTATCGTATCAAGTTTGAAGCTGAGTATCTGCGCTTTTTGGCATATGAAGGAGCCAAGGAGCGGTATGGAGATCCTCTGCCCGCAAATGTGGACGAGCACATCAATTTCGAGTTGCACGTGATGAAAACCATGGGTTTCCCTGGCTACTTCCTCATCGTGTCTGATTTCATCAAGGCTGCCCGTGAAGAGTTGGGTGTTATGGTAGGCCCTGGACGTGGTTCTGCGGCAGGCTCTGTTGTTGCCTACTGCCTCGGTATTACGAAGATAGACCCTCTGAAGTACGACCTTCTGTTCGAACGCTTCTTGAATCCAGACCGTGTCAACCTCCCTGATATTGATACCGACTTCGATGATGACGGGCGTGGCAAGGTGCTGCGCTGGGTAATGGATAAATACGGGCATGAAAACTGTGCCCATATCATCACCTATGGTAGTATGGCGACCAAAAACTCCATCAAGGATGTCGCCCGTGTGGAGAAGTTGCCATTAGATAAGTCGAATGCCCTGTGTAAGGCTATCCCCGACCGTCTGCCTGATAACGCAAAGATGAACCTTACCAATGCCATCAAGTACACTCCCGAGCTGCAAGCAGCGGAATTCTCTTCCGACCCCAAGGAGAGCAATACCATCAAATATGCCAAGATGCTGGAGGGAACGATTCGTGGAACGGGCATCCACGCTTGTGGATTTATCATCTGTCGTGATCCTATCAGTAACTGGGTGCCGGTATCTACCGCCGACGACCCGGATTTCCCTGGACTGAAAACTGCCGTGACGCAGTATGATGGTCACGTCATCGAGTCGACGGGACTTATCAAGATGGACTTCCTTGGACTGAAAACTCTTTCGGAATTGAAGGAGGCGTGCAAGGTTATCAAGCAGACAACTGGTGACGTCATCGACCTCGATAATATCCCTATTGACGACGCTCTGACTTACGAACTGTACCAGCGCGGGCAGACCATCGGTACCTTCCAGTTTGAGTCGCCAGGTATGCAGAAATACTTGAGGGAACTGAAACCCACGGTGTTCGAAGACCTCATCGCCATGAATGCCCTCTACCGTCCGGGACCTATGGACTACATCCCCTCTTTCATCAACCGAAAGAACGGGAAAGAGCCTATACAGTATGACATCCCCTGCATGGAGAAGTACCTGAAGGATACTTATGGTATTACGGTCTACCAAGAGCAGGTGATGCTCTTGTCTCGACAACTTGCCAACTTCACACGTGGCGAGTCTGACGCTCTCCGTAAGGCAATGGGTAAGAAGAAAAAGGACATCGTAGATGCCATGAAGCCCAAGTTTATCAAACAGGGACAGGAAAATGGGCATGACCCAGCTGTCCTTGAAAAGATCTGGGGTGACTGGGAGAAGTTTGCTTCCTATGCTTTCAATAAATCGCATGCCACATGTTATTCGTGGGTGGCTTATCAGACGGCTTATCTCAAGGCACACTATCCTGCCGAATACATGGCGGCGCTCATGACACGCCGTTTTGCGCAGATTACCGAGATTACCAAACTCATGGAGGAATGCCAGTCTATGAATATCAAGACGTTGGGCCCTGATGTAAACGAGAGTTATCGTTCTTTCGGTGTGAACGAGCATGGCGAGATACGCTTCGGACTGTCTGCCATTAAGGGTATGGGAGAGGGGGCTGCCAACTCCATCGTAGAGGAGCGTCTGAAGAACGGTCCTTACAAAGATGTCTTTGACTTTGCGCAGCGCATAGACTTCAGCAATGTCAACCGCAAGGCTTTCGAAAGTCTTGTTCTGAGTGGTGGATTTGATGGTTTTGGTATTGCCAGGGAACGATATTTCGGACTGAACAACAAGGGCGAGATGTTTCTCGATACACTCGTGCGTTATGGACAGCTCTATCAACGCGAACAACAGGAAGCTTCCACGTCGCTCTTTGGCGGACAGGATGCCATAGAGATTACGACACCGCCTATTCCTGCCGCTGAAGAATGGAGTACCATCGAACGGCTCAACAGGGAGCGCGATTTGGTGGGCATCTATATCTCTGCCCATCCACTCGACGAATACAGTGTTATCCTCAACTCCATGTGTAATACACAGTGCGCAGAGTTGAAAGACAAGAGAGAACTTCTCAAGAAAGAGAATATTGTGCTCGGCGGTTTTGTCACTGCTGTCAAATCGAAGATGACGAAGAACAACAAGCCTTGCGGTTTTGTCACCATAGAAGACTTCAATGGTTCAGGAGAACTGGCGCTCTTTGGTGAAGAGTGGGGCAAATGGAATGGTATGCTCACGCAGGGTACTGTGGTGTTCATCACAGCGAAGTGTACGCAGAAATATCCCAACAGTGACTTCATCGACATCACCATCTCCAATATTGACTATATGCAGACCGTCAAGGAGAAGTGCATCGAGAAAATCACCATCACCGTGGACAGTGACATCATTGACGAGACGCTGAACAATGACCTCTGTACCATCATTGAGCGATCGCCTAAAGATAGTCGCACGCAACTGTATGTACAGATACATAATGTGGAGACCAATGATTTCATCATGTTGCGCGCAACAGACAGAGGTGTAAACGTAGACAAGGAACTGGTGCAGTTCATCGAGTCTAACCCTAAGATGTCGTACCACATCAATTGATTTCAGAAACTATCTATCAATAACATACAATACAAGAAAAATGGAAGTAACAATCACAACAGAAAATTTCGAGACTTACAAGAACGGCGAATTGCCTTTGGTAGTTGACCTGTGGGCTACATGGTGTGGCCCATGCCGTGCACTGGCTCCCATCGTTTCCGAACTGGCAGAGGAGTTTGACGGAAAAATCGTAGTGGGTAAATGTGACGTCGAGGAGAATGAAGACATCTCTATGGAGTTTGGTGTTCGCAACATCCCTACCTTGTTGTTCTTCAAGGACGGCAAACTGGTTGACAAGCATGTCGGTTCTGCCAAGAAGCCTGCTCTTGAAGCAAAGTTTCAGGCATTGTTGTAAGACTTTGCTGTAAAGAGCAAACAACTCACACGCCCTGTAATAGACCTAAAGGTTCTTATCTTTAACGGCTTTTGGTCATTACAGGGCGGTTTTATTTCTTTGTCCTTTGTTGGATATTCAACCTACCTGAATGAAAAATGTCCATTGCATGAAGCAGATAGTAAACATCCAATATTATGATTCCCCTTGCGGAAAGCTCGTCTTAGGTTCGGCAGACGATGCGCTTTGCCTTTGCGACTGGCACGGAAAGCCTTGCGCAGAGCGCAACAAGCAGCGACTGATGAGACTGCTTAATGCTGAGTTCACTACCTCTTCTTCCGCCATCTTGAATCAAACCCAAAAGGAACTGGATGAATATTTCGCCAGCGAGCGAAAGTCCTTTGACATTCCCCTCCTCCCAGTAGGCACTGATTTTCAAAAGCAAGTATGGCAAGCCTTGCTTGAAATCCCCTACGGCGAGACCCGAACCTACAAGGAGGTCGCCCTCAGCATGAACAATCCCAACGGCTTCAGGGCCGTAGCGCAAGCCATCGGCTCCAACGGCATAAGCATCCTCATCCCCTGCCATCGTGTCATCGGCTCCGACCATTCCCTGACGGGGTTTGCCGGGGGAATCGAGGCGAAAAGGTTGCTTCTGGGTATAGAGAGCAAGGATTTTCCTTATTTCTCATAAAAAACATCCCCAAAAGCTTGTTTTATTAAATGGTATTTTATAAATTTGCAGCGTTTTATAAAGTGGCACTTTACAAATATCGTTATGGACAAGATATTATTGAAGCAGATTTTGATAGATAACCAGCACGAAGTGGAGCGTTATCAAGTACATCATAGGAATATTGACATGGAAGGATTTCCATGCTATGTTTTCGTGGGCGTACGAAGAGCCGGAAAGTCTTTTCTCTTATACCAAAAGATGCAACAACTTTTGGCAGAGGGACATAGTTGGGATGAAATGCTATACCTCAACTTTGAGGATGACCGACTGGCCGACTTCAACCATGCCGACTTCAACCTTATCTTGGAATGCCACGCAGAAATGTCTGACAAACGCCCCGTCCTGTTTCTTGATGAGATTCAGAACATCGCTGGTTGGGAAAAGTTTGCCCGAAGATTAGCCGATACCAAACATCAGGTTTATATCACAGGCAGCAATGCCAAGATGCTGTCTCATGAAATCATGACCACATTGGGCGGGCGCTATCTTACGGTGGAAGTCTACCCATTCAATCTCAAGGAATATTTTGACTTCAGCGGTCAACCTTACGACGAGAAGACGTTGCTGGGCACGGAGAGTCGTGCCGAGATGAAACGTTCTTATTCTGAGTTCTTCCATTGGGGAGGACTTCCAGAGAGCATAGGGCTGCCCGTAAAACGAAACTATCTGAGCAGTACCTTTCAAAAGATATACTTAGGTGACATTTGCAGTCGCAACAACATCAGCAACCCCAACCTTCTCCGCCTAATGGTGAAAAAGGTGGCGGAAAGTATCAAGCAACCGATATCCTACAACCGCCTGGCAAAGATCCTGTCAACCGTAGGTGGGAAAATCAGCGTTCCTACCGTCAGCAACTACATGCAATATTGCGAGGACGCATGGCTGTTGCTGCGCTTGCACAACATCGCCTCGTCTTTCGCAGAAAAAGAGACCATCTCAAAATATTATTTTATAGACAATGGCTTGCTAAACCTCTTCCTCATGGATGGCGAGACCTCGCTCTTGGAAAACTTGGTGGCAATCACTTTGTTTAGGAAATACGGACACGACAAGGACAACGAAAGGGTGTTTTTCTACAATTCCAACGTGGAAGTTGACTTTTACATCCCCGAGGATGAGACGGCCATCCAAGTATCTTACAGCATTTCCGCCAATGCTTCCACCTATGAGCGAGAAGTCGCCGCATTGCAAAAGCTTCCAACTGTTCTCGCCTGCCACAAACGCCTCATCATCACATACGATGAAGAACAGACGATAAAAGATGATTTTGGAGAAATCCAAGTCTTGCCCTATTGGAAATGGGGCTTGGAGGAAACGACCGAACAAACTCTCTACAAATAACCGAGAGAGCAAGGATTTTTTCTGTCTTTGAGGGCTTTTCAGCAAAAAAGGCATTTTTTTGTGAGTTTTGCGATATTTTTACAACATTATTCGTACCTTTGCACGCGATTTTATGTTTTAGGTAAACAATATGAAGAAAATCCTTTTATCATTCATGAATGTCATGATGATCAGCATGATGGCATTCTTCGTGTCCTGTAGCAAGGACAACGACGTGGAGGAGCCTACACCTGCTCCCACACCAACACCCGACGTGAAGACGGACTCAGTGACCACCTACACCGTGATGCTTTACGGCACCGGCGGTGGCGACCTCGACAAGATGCTCGCCTACAACCTTGAGCAGATTGATGCTCTGGGAAAGAAAAGCAGAGTCAACTTCACGGCACTGGTGAAGTTCTCCAAACCTTATCAGACAAAGGTGGAATGCGAGGGCACACGCCTCTTGACGCAGACAAAAGACAGCTTGGTGAACGAGAGGAAGTATGACGCCAACTACCGCTTGGACAACCCCGAGCACCTCGCCAACTTCATCAAGGAGACCAAGGAGAAGCTGCCCGCCAGCAAGTACATCCTCGTGCTGTGGAACCACGGAAATGAGTTCGGCGCCAGCGACAAGCCTGTGCAGGATTCCTATCCCGAGGGACAGGACGACCAGAGCCAGAGCCGCGCAGCCCTCTTGGACGACAACACGGGCTACATCATGTCAACCTACGAGATGGAAAAAGGCATCAAGGACTCAGGCACCAAGCTCGACCTCATCTATTTCGACGCTTGCCTGATGGGCATGGCGGAGACCTACTGCCAGCTCAAGGACTGCTCCAAGTACATCATGGCAGCTGCTCACCTTACTCCCGGAGTGGGCGGTAACTATGCGAAGCTCTTCACCGAACTTGAGGAGAAAGACTCGTTGACCGACGCCATCAAGGCTTATGTTCCTGCCGCCGTCACCGACTGGAAGAACTCAGGAGCGGGCTCCGCCGACTTGTCTTGCTACGACATGCAGTACATGGATGAGTTCACACAGAACGTGAAGTCTGCCGCCACCGAGGCGCTCAGACTCAAGAAGGAACTTACCGAGATTTCCCCGGCGGATGAAAAGAACGAAGAGAAGTTGGTTACGAGAAACAACTGGTATGGAAAGACAGAGTTTGGCGTTGATTGCGGAGGCATCATCTATACCTTCGCCGACGGTTTCACCAGCGTTGACCTGTACTCCCTGCTGACCCGCATGGCATCTACCTTTACCGACGGCACTCTGTCGAACACCGTCACACAGCTTCGTACCACCTTGGATAAGATGACCGTGGCAAACGCCGCTTGCGGTCTGCCTCAGTGGATGGACCGAGTGAGCATGGGCGTCAACTGGCCTAATCTCACTTTCATCGATAAAGCCGAAAAGTATGAGCAGCCACTGCGCAGCTCGGCATTCTGCAAAGCCACGGGATGGGACAAGCTCTTGTTCGACACGGAAAATCCCGTGATGTCATACATGGCATCTGCTTACACCGACAATTATTTCTTCTACGAGCAGGGTGAGCAGCCTAAGTTCAGCTATGCCTGGGACGTGACCGTCTCTACGGACATGAGCAAGATAAAGCCCGAAGACAAGGAACTCGTGGAGACAGCGATGCAAAACCTCAACGCAGTAGCTGCCCAGAGGATGGCGGACAAGAAATTCCCATTGCTGTTCTCCTCAGATATTCTGACGGATTTATATATCTTTATAGAGCTCAATTATCATGAGTCCCTGTGGTTCCTTGGCATCGACAAGGTCAAGATCAAGGCGCAGTTGAGAGAAGGGGAGACCATTAATCCTAATGACCCCTATGCAGCGTCAGGCGCTACATCCGTGGAGAAGGAGTTTGAGATCGAAGAAGAATAAGATATTTTTTATTTCGGTTTTCCCTATATAATTAAGGGTATAGGGAATGTATTATTTGTAAGTATCTTCATTGTGAGAAGCTAATATAAATTTGTGGCGAGACAAGATACGACGAACAACAAATAGATGTAAATTCTGCGAAAGATTTTTGCGGAAATCCGCAAAAATCTTTCACAGAACGAAGGAAATCATTGATTTTGCGACAGAAAACTGCGGAAATCCGCAAAAATCTGAAACAGGATTAACAACATCCCTATTTACAAAGACTTTTCAAGTTCCTTGGCACGTGACTCACTAATCCCAAGAGATTTACGAAGTCGGTCCAAAAGGCGTCGCTCTCGATCGCTAATATTACCATCTTGCATACATGCCCGAAGCTCTTCGAGATACTCCTTCTCATCATCACTCAAACTGCTCACAGATGCTTCAAGTTCCTTGGCTCTTTTCTCTGAAATCCCCAAAGACTTGCGCAAGCGATCCAACAAACGTCTTTCCTTGTCAGTAATCTGACCATCGTCTTCCAAACAAGCTTTCACCTCATCAAGGTATTCTTGTTCATTATCATCAACTTCCGAATGCGATTTTGCAGAGGACACAGAGGATGAACTTTTACCCTTACGCAATTGCTTCAACTCCTCTATTTGCTCAGGAATTCTCGCATAATAAAATTCCTCACTGCTCTTATCTTCCGCATCGGCACAGTTTTCCAATGCTTTTACAGCACTTTCTTCCGCATCTGCGAAATAAGCTGATAGCTGGCTATCTGTCAAAGACTTCAACTCTTGTGGTCTTTTAGCAAGTGCTGCAAACAAAGCATTATAAATTTGAACCTTAAAATAGGGCACAAACCATCCCTCCAATTCATTGCGACGCTTATTCTTATTATAAAATTCATCTAACAAAGAAAAAGCTTTTTCTATATCTTTTATTTTTGAACCATATTGTACATGTTCTGGCTCACGAAGCTCTTGTATTTTATCAGTAAAAGAGTTGAATTCACGGTCAAAAGAGACATAAGACTTTGCCTCTTCAAACATCTCCTTCAATTCTTTTGTTGCTTTCTTGGATTCGTCTTTTCTGCCTGTACAAGACAATATAATGTTACCTATTTCATTCTTCAATTTAAGGTCTGCACTCACAGGCCGATCACCTACATCGCGAAACTGTGCGATTTTAATATCGGCTTTCCAATTTTGATACCAATAATCGCGTTCGACATCATAACGCTTATAATAGCTATCGAGGATACGAAGAGCACCTTCATAGTCACCATCTGCTTTGGAAGCATTCAAGTTTTCACATAATGCTTTCCAAGTTTCTTCATCGAAGAAATTCTGAGAATAATCTTCTTCGTCATATTCGTCATCATCAGAAACGCCATGACTACCCCCAAAGATTACCCCCCCATTTTGGCAGCGCCTTGGATTAATTTATCAGCATCTTCTAAAGTTCCGGAGATGCCTCGTTCTTGTACGTATCCTTTAGCAAAATCTTTTGCCATTTGTGTTAAGAATCCCATAATCTAATATTTTAGTTCAACTTCTTAAATCAAAATCATAAACATTGCAACATGCCTTCTTGCAGTCAAAAGCAGTGCCCATATCCACAAGATTATCTTGCTTCTCTGCATCATAGTGACTTCAAGCTGAAGCTTTCACCCGCTCAGTCACAAATCATTCGCAAATTTAGCAAAAATCTGACAAACCGCCAAACTTTTTGCAAGAAATCTTACGAATTCCTCTCATATTTCACGTTTCAGGGACTATCCCCCACTCTTTCTTCTTTCATACATTATTATATATAGTTGCTGTTACTTGGTTGCAAAGGTACTATTATGGTACGACAAACTTAGTCATAGGAAGACTCAATTTTCAAAGAATGCGAAAATAGGTAGCGAAAACATCCCAATTGCACTTATGAGCAATAACCTCAGTTCGGGACAAACAGAAAGAAATCCCTCAATGAGGGATGAAATTCGCCAAATTCCTCCCTCATTGAGGGACGTTTTTCATTAAATTCCTCCCTCAATGAGGGATTTTTAGCCTTTATCGAACTCCATCCAAGATTTTTGTTGTAATTTTGCAGCCATGCTTATCTTGCAGTAAACAAAGTAAAAAAGTAAACAATATGGCAGAAAAGAACAATATACCGCAGTTCGTGAACAGCGAATCATTTATGTCGGACGGCAATTATGTGAAATGGCTGACCGACTTGAAAGGTCGTATCCGCATCGCCCAACTCAAAGCGGCAGTAAAAGTCAACGAAGAGTTGCTCAAGCTCTATTGGAGCATGGGCGAAGACATTTGTAACAAGCAGAAGCTTTACAAATGGGGGACAAATTTTATGAAGCAACTTAGTTTGGATTTGCGCTCCGCATTTCCAAAAGTAGAAGGATTTTCGTGGTCAAATCTATACAAGATACGCCAATGGCATCTCTTCTATTCTTCACAAATCGAATTTTTGTACCAAGCTGGTACAAAATTAGAAACCGTGGAGAATGCGACCATTCTTATGCCCGAGATTCTGCTTTGCGTGCCTTGGAGACACCAAACCGTCATCGTCTCAAAATGCAAGACGATACAGGAGGCAATGTTCTATCTCAACCAAGTGATAGAAGGCAATTTGAGCCGTAACGAATTGGAGCATATTATCGATGCCCATCTCTACGAACAAAAGGGAAAGGCTCTTAACAATTTCGAGACAACTCTGCCAGAGCCTCAAAAAGCCTTGGCCAGCGAAATGCTGAAAGACCCATACAAACTGGACTTCTTCAGTATGTCGGGCGATTATAACGAAAGAGACTTGGAGGATAAATTGGCCCAAAACATCACTCGATTCTTGCTCGAATTGGGCAAAGGATTTGCCTATGTAGGACGGCAAATGGAACTTACGACACCAAGCGGCAAGTCATATTTCCCAGACATGGTGTTCTATCACATCAAGCTCAGATGCTATGTGGTGATAGAGTTGAAAGTCGTTGACTTCATGCCAGAGTTTATCGGCAAACTCAACTTTTATGTATCAGCCGCCGATGAACTTTTAAAAGGCGAAGACGACAACCCAAGCATTGGCATCCTGCTTTGCAAAGACAAGGACTCATCCGTCGTGGAATGGGCATTGAGAGGCATTTCAACCCCTTTGGGCGTTGCCAGCTATCAACTACAAGAGGTTTATGAACGCACACTTCTCGAAATGAAGGAGCAGCAAAACTTAAAGGATAACAACGACAAAGAATCGAAATAATGGTCTTAAATTACATTTGGATAGCGTTTTTCGTGATTGCATTCATCTTCGCAATCATCGGACTCATGATGGGAGACACCACCGTCTTCCAAAAGATAGT
>CAVCDC010000012.1:0-40803 GCA_963600865.1 Firmicutes bacterium CAG:103 | reverse complement strand
AATCGTACGAATAATTTTGAGTACATGTTATGACGGCGTAGCCATTCGTTAGATTCGTTAGATTCGTGGTTCTTAAAGAAAAACAACGCAGGGTCTTTGTTTACCACGAATTATCATGAATCTCACGAATGCTGTTAAAGGCGATTTAAAGAGTAAAAAAGTAAAAGAGTAAAAAGGTAGTTTAAAGGTAAAAAGGTAAAAAAGTAGTTTAAACGTAAAAAGGTAAAAAAGTAAAAAGGTAAAAGAGGCATACGCCGTTGAAAGGGTAAAAAAGAAGTAAAAAAATACCCGGGTTTTTCTGTCGGAAAAACCCGGGTATTTTTTTGATATGCCAAGTTATGATTTGCCATAACAAAGCTTCAGCGATCAATTTACTACGATTTTCTTACCCTGGTGGATGTAAACGCCTTTGAGGGTTGGGCGCTCGTTGCCTACCTTTTGACCGTTGAGGTTGTACCATCCCTCAGGGTAGAGAGGCTGAGCATAGACCTCGATGACGGACATGCCGGAAGTGCCTTGGTAGTGGTCGTAGGAGAAGGCGACATCAGTCATGCTTCCCCAGATGTATTCCTCCAGACCGGGATAGTCGACAAACGGGTTGCGGTTGTCCTGTATGGTGTAGATGCCCGCATTGCGGTTGATCTCCTTCTCGCTCACGGGGTCGTTCTTCGACCATTTCATCAGCATGTTCTGCTGCCAGTCCTTGTAAGGCTTGTAGGAGTCGTGGTTGGCGATAGGGGAGAAGTCGCTGTTAGTCCAATTGGCGATCTTGTCCTCGTATGCCGTTGCCATATAGAAATAGATGCGTGCGAAGTCGCCCTTGTATTCGTCGTTGGGCTCGAAGACGATGCCTGTATAGCCAGGGTAGGTGCAAGTGCCCAACTTGGAGAAGTTATTGTTCGACTTGTATGTTCCTTCTGTCTCTCCGAAAGGATGGTTGCTGCGCTTTCCGTTGACATAGCCGTCAGTAGGTACAAGGTGAACCAAGTCGGTGTACATTGGCGGGACTTCTCCGCCGAACCAGCTCTTAGGGAAGGAGTGCTCACGATTGTATTTATCTCCTTCTTTGCTGAAATTTCCTGCCTGGTCAGTTCCGAATGTATAATTGGTAGAGTTGGAATACATATCCCACACCTTGCCGTCGGCACGCTTGTCTGTGGTCTTGAAGGCAGTCCACAAGTATTTGTACGAAAGTTGCGTGTGCGAACTGACAATCTTGTACATAGCCGTTTTCAGCGCTTTGCCTTTCAGTCCGTCGGCACTCGCGTAGTAAGTGCCTGTGTTGTTGGGACCTTGTGCGAAAGCAGTAAGTGTGACACACTGCAGGGCGAGAAGCAATGCCCCGTAAATCATCATGTAACCTTTCTTCATATCTTCTTAATTTTTATGCAAAAGTACAATAAAAATACGAGAAAAGACGAATAAAGTATGAAAGTCTTTGCGATTTAGACGATTTTTCTTAATTTTGTAATAAAAACAATTTTATCCCCATGAAAATAAGAAGAATGTTTTTAGCTTTGCTGTTCATCTTGACGGCAGTGAGTGTGAGTGCGCAGGAGGGAGCTTGGAAGGGCGAACTCAATGTGCAAGGTATCAAACTACCCCTTGTCTTTCATTTCGGAGCGGATGGCTGCACTATGGATTCCCCTTCGCAGGGAGCCAACGGCATCAAGGCAGAGAAAACAGCCTTGGATGGCAACGGCATCAAGGTGAGTATTGCCGCCATCGGAGCGGTCTATGAGGGCAAGAACTATGGAGACAGCATCGTCGGCACGTTCAAGCAGGGCGGTATGAGTCTGCCCCTCACGCTCAAACCGGGCGAGATGGTCGTGAAGCGTCCGCAGACACCCCAGCCACCTTTTCCCTATCAAGAGGAGAATGTGAGCTTCGTCAATGGCAAGTTTACCTTTGGCGGTACGCTCGTCTTGCCAAAAGGTTATACGAAGAAAACGCCCGTCGTGTTGATGGTGACGGGTAGCGGACAACAGAATCGAGACGAGGAAATCTTCGGGCACAAGACCTTTGCCGTGATAGCCGACTACTTAGTGCGACAAGGCATTGCCTCCCTACGCTATGATGACCGCGGATATGGCGACAAGACCGTCAACTTCTTAGACTTCACGACGGACGACTTCAAGCAGGATGCCGAGGCAGGTGTCAAGTTCTTGCGCTCACGCTTCGGAAAGGTAGGCGTCTTGGGGCATAGCGAGGGCGGTACCATCGCCCTGATGTTGGCAGCCGAGCACAAGGCAGACTTTGTGGTGTCTCTTGCCGGCATGGCTGTCTCGGGCAAGGAGACCCTGTTGCAACAAAATCGCCTGAGTCTGACATCCATCGGTTTGCCTACGACACTTGTAGACAACTATTGCACCTTCATAGACAAGGCTTTCACCACCTTGGCGGAAGGCAAGAGCTGGGATGACATCGATATGAGCGATGTCCCTGCCTCCTTCAATCCCCTGATGGATAAGGCGAAGGAGCAGATGAGTACCCCTTACATGCTGCATTTCCTCAAGGTGGATGTGAGCAAGCAGTTGCCAAGCATCAAATGCCCTGTGCTCGCACTGAACGGCAAGAAGGACACGCAGGTGGACTGCACTACGAATGTCAATGCTCTGAGAAAAGGACTTGTCGGTTGCAAGCATGAGGTTTGCGAGCTTGACGACCTGAACCATCTCTTCCAGCACTGCAAGACTGGTAGCATCGTGGAATATCAGCAGATAGAGGAGACCATTTCGCCTGAGGTGCTGAAGATGGTAGCGGAGTGGGTAGTGAAGATTTGAGGAGTTAGAGGAGCTAAGATAATAGTTCTTTGAGGAGTTAAGGAGTTAAAGGAGTTAAGGAGTTAAGACAACAGCTCTTTTGGGAAGTTAAAGAAGTTAAGGGAAGTTAGAGGGAAGTTAAGGGACAACACCCTTTGTGGCGCGAGCCTTATTTATAATTTATCATTTATAATTTATCATTTCCCGCATGCCTTTTTTACCTTTTTACTCTTTTACCTTTTTACTCTTTTACCTTTTTACTCTTTTACCTTTTTACCTTTCTCCGACGGTGATACACCAAACTGCTTTTTGAAGGCGACGGCAAAGTGGGCGGAGGTCGCGAAGCCCGTCAGGGTGGCGATCTCCGACACGTTGTATTTCCCTTCCTGCAAGAACTGCATCGCCTTGTTCAGTTTGAAGTGGCGGATGAAGGCACCAGGTGTCTCGCCCGTCAGTTCCTTGAGTTTGTAGGTAAACTTAGACTGGCTCACGAGGAGGTCGCGGCTGATGGTCGCCACGTTCAGGTCTTGGTTTGCCATGCGCTTCTCCATATAGGAATACAACTCGTCCATGAACTGATGGTCCTGTTCCGACAGGGAGCTTGCCAAGGCTTGCGGCACATCGTCGATGTTGGTGCTGCTGCTAAGCCTTTCTCTCAGGAGCATCAACTGCTTGAGCTGTGATGCTACGAGCGCCATGAGGTAAGAAGGAGAGAAGGGTTTGGTGACATACGCCACGGCCCCCGTCTTCAGACCGTCTATCTGTTCGCTGATGTTAGACTTCGCCGTAATCATCACCACGGGGATGTGTGAGAAGAGGAGCGACTCTTTGAGCTTTTGGCAGAACTCATATCCCGACATCTTGCCCATGATGACATCGCTGAGGATGAGGTCGGGCTGGATGAGTTCCATGTCGTTCAGTGCAGCCTCGGCAGAATAACGTATCTCCACCTCGTAGTCATGACAGAAGATGCTACGTATATACTGAGCCACATCGATGTCGTCGTCGACGATGAGGAGCTTGGTTTTTGGATGAGTGCTATCCGTCTGTCCTTCAGTAATATTGTCTGTTTTTGTTAAAGCGTTCGTTTCAGTCTGTACATTCTTCTTGTCATCCGTCTCGACTGGAATCTGCAGCACTTTATGGCTCTGCGCAGACAACTCCTCTTGGCTGAAGAGCGTGCGGTCGGCAGGCAGTGTGAAGGAGAACTCCACGCCACTTCCTTCTGAGGCGAAGTCAGGTACATTTCTTACACTGATGCTGCCATGGTGCAGTCCAACGAGTCGTTTGACATAGTACAGTCCGATGCCAGCCCCCCAGTCGTAGTGATGCCCCTTGTGCATGTCTGAGAGTTGGTAATACCGTTTGAACACATCGTCCATCCTGTCTTCCTCGATGTGCGAACCACTGTTCTCTACGCTTATCTTCAGATAGTGCTCACTGCCTACGTATTTATGTTGCATACAGATACAGATGGTGCCCCCCACAGGCGTATGCTTTAAGGCATTGGTGAAGAGGTTGCTCATGATTTTCTCCAGTTTGTCAGAGTCCAACCACACGTGGTAGTTGCCTTCTCCTATCACAGTCTTGAGGGTGATGGACTTCATGCGTGCCGAGTCAGAGAACGCCTGCACGAGCGTCTTCAGCTCCGCCTCGGCATCCACCTGAGACACCTTCAGGCGCAGGGCGTCCGCCTCCAACTGGTTGAAGTCGAGCATCTGGTCGATGAGTCTGAGCATACGGTTGACGCTGATGCAGATGCGGTTCACAGTGCTCCTTACCTCCTCGGAGAGTCCCTCGGAAGACTTCAGCGAGAGGAGCGGACCGGCGATGATGGTGAGCGGGTTTCTGAACTCGTGCGAGATATTGGCGAAGAAGTTCATGTTCATCTCACCCGTTCGTTTCTCCCGTTCGCGTTCGTGTTGTTCCTGTATATAGTTCAGTCGGTTGGTGCGTATGCGCAGGTAGAGCGAGTTGATGTAGAAGATGAGGCAGGCGAAGCAAGCGATGTAGAACAGCCATGCGGGCAGTGAAAACCAAGGTGCCCGTCTGATGCTGACGGGAATCTTGCATTCGGCAAGCGGCGCCCTTTCCTGCGAAGAGATCAGCCGCAGTCTGAACGTATAGTCGCCGTGCGGAAGGTTGGCATATCGCGCCTCGTGCAGGTAAGTCGGTTCTTGCCACGTCTTGTCATATCCTTCGAGCATATATTGGAACATGAGCGAAGCCCTGTGGCTGTAGTTGGGGTAGAAGAAGTTGAACTCCAAGGTGTTCTCGTCGTGCGCCAACGTATAGGAGCCATTGCTTGCCACGTCGTCCTTCAGCGTGAGGTTCCTGTCGTCTTTCGTCTCTACGTTGAGCGCATAGATGGTCAGTTTCCTTGCTGTCTGTTTCTGTTTCTCGGCTTCGCGCGCCGCATCCCTTTGCGTTGGCACAAACTTACAACCGTCAGAACCGCCCAAGACCACACAACCGGACGGCGAGAGGCAGATGGAGTTGTCGAAGAACTGCCTGTTCCAGTTGTTCTGGCTTGACGACACCAAACTGTTCATGAACACCTCGCCCGTCCCCGGCACATAGCACACCGCGTCTTTGAGCGTCGTGATCCACAGTCGTCCGAGCCTGTCTTCCTCCATCGCCTGTATGTGAACATCGTTGAGGAAAGTCATGCGCTTCACGTCATGCCTCTTCAGGTCGATGCGGTACAGTCCCGAGCGTTTGGTGCCGAGCCACACGTTGTGGTGGGAGTCCTGCATGACGAAGGCGGGTTCGATGTATCCCGTCATGGCGAGTCCCCTCACGGGATATTCCTCCACCGTCTTCTTCTCGGGGTGGAGTAGACACATGTGCATGTCCTTCATGACCATGAGGAGCGAGCCGTCGCCGAGGGGCGTTATCTTAGCTTCCTCGTTATACCAGGCGTTGTCTATCCTCAGCGAGTCGACATGCTTGCCGTCTCGTCTGAATATCAGGAGCCAAGGCGTGTTGGTGCATACATAGGCGTCGCCACGGAGGACGGCTGATGCCCCGTACGTCATACCAGCTGGCGCTTGGAAACGGGCGTCGGCAGAGATGTGGCATCCCGAGACATGACACCTCTGCACCTGCTTGTCGGAGGTGAGCCATACTCGCTCTTGGTCGATGGGCAGGATGGAAGTCAGTTCGTTTCGGGCAAAGGAACTCTTGTCAGACGCGGAGGAGTTCATGTCAGATGCGGAGGAGCTCTTGTCAGACGCAAACAAGTCCTTATAAAAGATATATTCGATGGCGTCGGCTGCACAGTCGTAGACGTATAGGCGCAGCGTCGTTCCGGCAAGGATGTGGTTGCCCACACGTTCGAGGCATGTGACATCCCTTCCTGTTGTCTCGTCAGCCAACCTGTTGTGGTTGGCGAGGGTAAACGCCATCCTGTTGTCCGAGAGTATCTGATAGCCAGCATTGTGGTAGCCCACCCACAGATTGCCGTTGTCGTCGCGGAATGTTGTCGACACGATGTCCTTGGGTTTGACAAGGAGTTTGTCGTTAGATGGGAGCGGCGATTCTTCTGTAGGAAGCGAGGAAGAAACTGTCTTCGCTCCTCGCTTGTCCTGCCGTGGCAAAGCCTTGGGAGCAGAGCCGTCGGCGATGAGGAAGTCTTGCTTGCGACATGTGACGACGACGGCTCCTGGGTCTGTGATATATTGTTGGTTGTCAGAAGGTGAGATGTCTCTTATTGCAGTAATACTTCCGCTTGCTGGCAAGGCGAAGCGCCTGAAGATACCACCCCCTTCGTAGCGCGCCACCCCGTTCTGTGTGCCTATCCACATCCTTCCTTTCCTGTCGAGGTGCATCACGTTGATATAGTCGTCGGGTAGGGCAGTGGTGTCTTTCTTGTCATGGAAGAACTGCGTGTAGTTCTTGCCGTCGAAGACATTGATGCCTGCCGACGTACCTATCCACACCAGTCCACGGCGGTCTTGCGCAATGCTTGTGACATTGAGCGAGGATAGCATATTGTCTTTTGCCGTCTGCTTGCTCTGCGTGGTAAGCAACTGCTCTGTGTGCCGCCTTGCCGGGTCGGCAATATACAGTCCTGTTATGATAGCCCATAGTAGAGCAATGGCAATGGAGATTTTTTTCTTCATAGATTATTTAAGGAGTTAAGGAGTTAAGAGTTAAGAGTTAAGAGTTAAGAGTTAAGAATCCAAATGCTTTGTAGGGTATTGGATTCATCGTTCTTCGTTCTTAACTCTTCGTTTCCCACTTAAGCTATTGGATTCTTCACTCTTCCCTCTTCGTTCTTCACTTAAGCTATTGGATTCTTCACTCTTCCCTCTTCGTTCTTCACTTTCCCAACGGAATGCTTTCCAGATCGTCCGGCACCACGACTCTCCCCGAGAAGTGGAGCGCAGCCTCGCGGGTGTAGTTCTCCTTGCGTGTGGCAAGAGTCTTTTCTTCGGTATGGTAGAGTATGAGGTTCTTGACGTTGAGCTGCGCGGCGAGCTTGCCGGCATCGAGAGCCGTACTGTGCGACTTCTCGTAGGGCTTGAACGTGTCCCTGTCGGCATAGAGGCAGAAAGCCTCGCACATCAGCCAGTCGGCGTTCTCCACCATCGCCCTGTTGGCAGGGTTGTACGGTTCGTCGCCGAGACAGGTGAGGACGAGGTTCTCCTTCTCGCCATCCTCCTTCTCGCCAGCGGGAAGGATAGCCCTGAAGCCGAACTGTTTCTCCTTGGTGGAGTGGATGTCGAAACAAGTCATGTGGATGTCGCCCACCTCGAAGGAGTCGCCGTCTTCCAGTTGGTGGAACACGATGCGCTCTGCCACCTTCGTCAGCTGCTTCTTGGCAAGGATCATGTCGATGATGGTACGTATCACCATCATCACCTTGTCGTTGCCGTAGACATGCATCTTGCCCTCGTAGCCCTTGCACTGCGCCACCATCCTTATCATCCATATCACGCCCAAGATGTGGTCGGTGTGAGCGTGGGTCACAAAGAGGTGGTGTATCGAACTGACGGGGATGCCCGCCTTGTCCAACTGGCCGAGGACGCCATTGCCGCCCCCCGCGTCGACGAGGAGGCGAGTGCTTGCAGTGTCCAGTACAAAACACGTGTTGTAGATGTGGCTGACGGTGGCATTGCCCGTGCCAAGCATGGTGATTTTTCCTATTTCCTGTTTCATGCGTGCAAAATTAATGATTTTTGCGGAAAAACGAAAGTCATTTGCTAAAAAACGAAAGCCGTAACGTGAAGAAAATCATAATTTTGCCACCGAAATCATCTTATTCGTCGTGTTTGTGCCGAAGTGCATGAGGCGAGACACGACACTTATCAAAACAAACTAAAACCTTTTCATTGTTATGACACTATTAATGATAGTACAACTGTTGGTTGTTCTTCTCGCTCTTTGGGTAGGAGCGCGTTATGGTTCGTTGGCACTTGGTGCCATCTCTGGTATCGGACTTGCTGTCCTCGTCTTCGGATTTTCCCTCAAGCCAGGAACACCGCCCACCGACGTGATATATATTATTGTGGCGGCAGTGACCTGCGCCGGTCTTCTCCAGGCATCGGGCGGCATGGACTGGATGATACAGATAGCGGAGCGCATCCTGCGCCGCCATCCCGAGCGCATCACCCTCTTGGCACCTTTCACCACCTTCTTCCTTACCGTGTTGGTAGGAACGGGTCATGTGGTGTATACCCTGATGCCCATCATCTGCGACATCGCCCTGAAGAAAGGCATCCGTCCTGAGCGTCCTTGCGGCATCGCCAGCATCGCCTCTCAGATAGGCATCACGTGCTCGCCCATCGCCGCCGCCGTCGTGGCATTCTCCACCATCAGCATCGAGAACGGCTTCCATGTGAGCAACGTGCAGATACTTCTTGTCACCATCCCTGCCTGCGTCGTGGGCATCCTCTTCGCCGTCGTAGCCAGTTGGCACCGTGGGTTGGACTTGGACAAGGACCCCAAGTTCTTGGCGCGCATTGCCGACCCCGCCCAGCGCGAGTACATCTACGGCAACAACGCCACCACGCTCGACAAGAAGATAGCCCCTGAGAGCAAGCGTGCCGTGTGCATCTTCCTCACAGCGCTCGTCATCATCGTCATCATCTCCATCTGCAGTATGATGGGTGTCAACCTGCTGCCTTCCTATCCCAAGACACTCGACGACGGCAGCGTCGTGATGAAGCCCCTCGCCATGAACCTTGTCATACAGATTATGATGCTGGCGGCAGCAGCCTTGATGGTGGTCTTCTGCCATGCCAAGCCCAAGAAGGCTGTGGCTGGCGCCGTATGGCAGAACGGTATGGTGGCTGTCGTTGCCATCTATGGCATCGCCTGGATGAGCGACACCTACTTTGCCAACTATCTGCCGGAGATACAACTGCTGTTGACCGACCTTGTGAAGGCGCACCCCTGGACCATCGCCATTGCCTTCTTCCTCGTGTCCGTGCTCATCAACTCTCAGGGCGCCGTGGTTGTCGCCATGCTCCCCTTGGCCTACTCGTTGGGCATAGAGGGATGGGTGCTCTTGGGTGTCATGCCGTCGGTGTATGGATATTTCTTCATCCCCAACTATCCCTCGGACATCGCTACGGTCAACTTCGACCGCTCGGGGACTACCGTTATCGGAAAATACTTGCTTAACCACTCCTTCATGATGCCAGGATTGATTCATGTGGTTACATCGAGCATTGCAGGCTTAGGCATCAGTTATGTGTATCATTTCGTGCTGGGCATCTATTGATGTTTCAGTCTGCGGAGGTCTTGCCATAATAATCAATAGGTACTCTATATAGTAAAAAAATGCACATCGGGCAAACCTGCCTTAGAGAGAACATGATACAACGATTTCCATGACTTCAGGATATATGCGAAACATCCTGAATGCCAAGAATGCAAGGGGTTGGACTGAGATTTCTGCCCAACCCCAAATTTTTTATTAGCTCCTGATTTGTTTGCTTTTAGGATTTCTCCTGTTATTTGTTCTTCGTCACTCTAAACCAGTCTACGTCTATCCATCCGCGGTTGGTCTTTCCGGCTGGCTCCTTTGCCACCATGCCAATCTTGGCGCCAATCCACTTGCCTTCGCGCATCTTGAACTCGTCGCCCACTTTCTTGAAGCTCTTGCCGTCCTTGGAGAAGTAGAACTGCATCTTGCCGGCGCTGACAACCATGCGCATGAACACCGCTTCGTGGATGGCAGGCTGGTAGTTCACCTTGTCGGCAGACGTCGGTTTCAGCGTGTCGAGCACCTTCACGTCTTCCGGCTTGCCCTTGTCGGCGGAGCGGCATGTGATCTGCTGCAACTGGAACTCGTCGCCCACACGCTTCACCACGAGGGCAGAGTAGTCGAGACCCATCATGATGATGCCGCCCATCTGGTTCTGCTCCTTTGCCGTCAACTCCAGTTTGGCGGTTGCCGTGAAGTCGTCGGCTGGCGTCTTCTGCAACAACAGGTTGGGCGTGTTCCAGATGGTGCCGTCGTTCTTGTCCGTATAGATGCGCATCACGCCGAGGCTCGTAGGCATGCCATACCACTGCTGGTAGTTGGCGTGCCACTGCCACTGCTGTCCCAATACCGTCGTATTGAACTCGTCGCTCTCCACAGGGTTCACGTTCGTGTGACTGGCAGCCTTCGGCATCTTGTAGGTCTCGTAGGGCTCTCCGCAGTAGCCCTTGGCGGGCACCTTTCCCATCACGGGCCAGTTGTCCTTCCATGTCACAGGCTGCAGGTGGACCACCCTTCCGTAACTGCCCTTGTCCTGGAAGTGCATAAACCAGTCTTCGCCATACTTCGTATGCACCCATCCGCCCTGGTGAGGACCGTTGATGGAGCTCTTGCCCTGGGCCAGCACCTTCTTGTATTCGTAAGGACCGTAGGGAGACTTAGACCTCATGGCGACCTGGAAGCCAGTAGGCACGCCACCGGCAGGGAACATCACCCAATACCAGCCGTCACGCTTGTAGAACTTGGGGCCTTCTGCCGTGCGATACTCCGTGCCGTTGCCGTCGAAGACGATGACGGGGTCGCTGATGGCCTTCGTGCCGTCGGCGCTCAGCTCTCTCACCGTCAGCACCGAGGCGAAGCGGTTGCGGGAGTTGGCCCATCCGTTGACGAGATACACCCTTCCGTCTTCATCCCACAGGGGAGACGTGTCGATCATGCCCTTGCCGGGGATGACGCAGAGCGGTTCGCTCCACTCGCCAGCGGGGTCTTTCGCCTTCACCATGAAAACGCCATAGTCGGGGTCTCCCCAATAGATGTAGAACTCCCCAGCATGATAGCTGATGCAGGGCGCCCAAATGCCGTTGCCGTGAGAGGGCTTGTCGAAGTCTTCGGCAGGGGAGAGCTTCTTGACGGCATGGCCGATAATCTCCCAGTTCACAAGGTCTTTGCTATGGAGGATAGGCAGACCGGGAAGGCAGTTGAAACTACTTGCCGTGAGGTAGTAGTCGTCGCCTACGCACACCACGTCGGGGTCGCTGTAGTCGGCGTTGATGACAGGGTTCTTGTACGTGCCGTTGCCCAAGTCGGGGTTCCATACTTGCGAGACGTAGGGCGTGCTCTGTTGCGCCATCGCACCGCTCGTGGCAAGAGCCATGAACATCTGTAGAATTAGTTTTCTTTTCATGTTGTTTGTCTGGTTATAGTTTCCTTTTTTTTTGATTTGTCCTGTTTTCAGTTTTGTTGGTCGGCTGCAAAGGTAATATTTTTTTTCTTTCCATCCTAAAATATTGCCGATAATGTTTGGCGATTTCAGTCTTTTTGAGGGCGCATGTTACTTTTGCCGCCCTATATTTTGTCCGAACCATATTTTTTTCGTAACTTTGCCGCAAAAATAAACAAAAATAAAATAATATCAAGACATGGCCAAGAAATTTGCCGAACACAATGGTCTCAATCTGACAAAGACCAACAACGACGTATTAGCAGAGTGGGAGAAGAACGACATCTTCCACAAGTCTATCGACGAACGTGAAGGCTGCCCTCAGTTTATCTTCTTCGAGGGACCTCCATCAGCAAACGGACACCCCGGTATCCACCACGTTTTGGCTCGTAGCATCAAGGATACTTTCAACAGATATAAGACGATGAAGGGCTTCCAGGTTCACCGCAAGGCGGGATGGGACACCCACGGACTCCCTGTAGAGCTTGGTGTGGAGAAAGAACTTGGTATCACGAAGAAGGATATCGACAACAAGGATTCCGAGAAATACATCTCTACGGAAGAATACAACCACAAGTGTCGTGAGAATGTGATGAAGTTCACTGCCGAGTGGCGCGAGCTCACCGAGAAGATGGGCTATTTCGTAGACCTCGACCATCCTTACATCACCTACGACAACAAGTATATCGAGACGCTGTGGTGGCTCCTCAAGCAACTCTACAACAAGGGACTGCTCTACAAGGGATACACCATCCAGCCCTATTCGCCAGGCGCAGGCACGGGGCTTAGCTCGCACGAGCTGAACCAGCCCGGTTGCTACCGCGACGTGAAGGACCTCACCACCACCGCCCAGTTCCTTATCAAGGATCCGAAGGCAGAGTGGACCAAGTGGGGCAAGCCTTACTTCATCGCCTGGACCACAACGCCCTGGACACTGCCATCAAACGTGGCTCTCTGTGTGGGCCCCAAGATAGACTATGTCGCCATCGAGACATACAACCTCTACAACGGCGAGCCTATGACGCTCGTCATGGCTGAGGCGCTGATAGGCTCTTACCTCAAGGCAGACCAGGAGTGCAAGGAGGGCGACCTCCTGCCTTTCGACAAGGAGAAGAAGCAGTGCCCATGGCGCATCATCGACCACATGAAGGGTACCGAACTGGAGGGCATGCACTACGCACAGCTCATGCCTTGGGTGAAGCCTTGCGAGAAAGTAGACCTCTTCTCTCCGGCGTTCGTGGCCGACTATGCCGCCGCGCACAAGGACAAGGTGTTCTCTTCCGAGGACGGCAGAGACCAGTTTGTCGAGATGGAGAGCGAGGCTTTCCGCGTCATCCTCGGCGACTATGTGACGACTGACGACGGTACGGGTATCGTACACATCGCGCCTACCTTCGGTGCCGACGATGCCAAGGTGGCGAAGGATGCCAACATCCCAGCCCTATACCTTATTAATAAAAAGGGAGAGACACGCCCGATGGTGGACCTACAGGGTAAGTTCTATCTCCTCGACGAACTGGACAACAACTTTGTCGGTGCTTGCATCGACAAGGAGGCTTACGGCCACCACGCTGGCGACTATGTGAAGAATGCCTACGACCCACAGTTCAACGTGGACGGCGTATGGGACAAGCAGGCTTCCGACAAGGCAGAGGACCTCAACATCGTGCTCTGCTACGAACTGAAGCAGGAAGGCAAGGCGTTCAAGAGCGAGAAGCACGTACACAACTATCCTCACTGCTGGCGCACAGACAAGCCCATCCTCTACTATCCCCTGGACAGCTGGTTTATCAAGGACACAGCCCGCAAGGAGCGCATGGTGGAGCTCAACAAGACCATCAACTGGCAGCCCGAGTCTACGGGTACAGGACGCTTCGGCAACTGGCTGGAGAACCTGAACGACTGGAACCTCTCGCGCTCTCGCTTCTGGGGTACTCCTCTGCCTATCTGGCGCGACGAGAACCGTGGCGAGAAGTGCATCGGCAGCATGGAGGAGCTATATGCCGAGATAGAGAAGTCTGTCGAGGCTGGCATCATGAAGAGCAACCCTCTGAAGGACAATGGCTTTGTACCTGGAGACTATAGCCAGGAGAATTATGACAAGATAGACCTCCACCGCCCCTACGTGGACAACATCGTGTTGGTGAACGAGGAGGGCAAGCCCATGTATCGCGAGAGCGACCTGATCGACGTGTGGTTCGACTCGGGCTCCATGCCTTACGCCCAGCTACACTATCCCTTCGAGGGAGAGATGGCACGTGGCACGGAGGCCGACCGCGAGGCGCTTATCCACAGCACATACGAGGGATATGCCATCCCGCCGAAGTTCTATCCCGCCGACTTCATCAACGAGGGCGTCGACCAGACACGCGGATGGTTCTTCACCCTGCACGCCATCGCCACGATGGTGTTCGACAGCGTTGCCTTCAAGAACGTGATTTCTTCGGGTCTCGTGCTCGACGCCAAGGGCAACAAGATGAGCAAGCACGTGGGCAACGTGACCAACCCATTCGAGATGATCGACAAGTATGGCGCCGACCCAGTGCGTTTCTATATGATGACCAACAGCGAGCCTTGGGACAACCTCAAGTTCGACCCCAACGGGGTGGACGAGACCCGTCGCAAGTTCTTCGGCACATTATATAATACATACAGCTTCTTCGCACTCTATGCCAACGTGGACGGCTTCGACCCCGAGGCTGCACAGGTGCCCGCTGAGAAACGCCCGGAGATAGATCGCTGGATACTCTCTTCGCTCAACACCCTCGTCGAGGGCGTGGACAAGGAGTTGGCTGGATATGACCCCACACGCGCAGGTCGACTGATAGACGCTTTCGTCAACGACGACCTCTCCAACTGGTATGTGCGACTGAACCGCAAACGTTTCTGGGGCAAGGAGATGAGCGAGGACAAGCTCAGTGCTTATCAGACGCTCTATACCTGCCTGATGACCGTGGCCAAGCTCTTGGCGCCGTTCGCTCCTTTCTATGCCGACGAGTTGTATCATGACTTGGGCGGCGAGTTGGAGAGCGTACACCTCGACAAGTTCCCCGTGGCCGACGCTGCTGCCGTAGACCATGACCTGGAAGAGCGCATGGCTATCGCTCAGAAGATAACATCCATGGTGCTGGCTTTGCGCCGCAAGGTGAACATCAAGGTGCGCCAACCGCTCCAGCAGATCATGATTCCGGCTGTGGACGCTGCACAGAAGAAGCACATCGAGGCTGTCGCCGACCTGTTGAAGAACGAGGTGAACGTCAAGGAGGTCAACTTCATTGAGGGCCAGGGCATTTTGGTCAAGAAGGTGAAGTGTAACTTCAGGGTGATGGGCAAGAAGTTTGGCAAGCTCATGAAGGGTGTCGCTGCCCAGATGTCGGCACTCGACCAAGAGCAGATCGCCGCCTTCGAACAGGCTGGCAGCATCTCTCTCAACGTAGAGGGACAGGAGGCTGTGGTAGAGGTGGCCGACGTGGAGATCATCTCTGAGGATATCCCAGGATGGCTCGTCTCCAACGATGGCAACCTGACCGTAGCGCTTGAGGTGGAACTCACTCCCGAGCTCAAGAAGGAGGGTATGGCGCGCGAACTCATCAACCGCATACAGAACCTCCGCAAGGAGACGGGTCTCGAAATCACCGACCGCATCAACATCACGGTGGCTCCACACGAGGAGACGACTGTCGCCATCGAGGCTTTCGGCGACTACATCAAGGGACAGGTCTTGGCAGACGATATCGCCGTGGCCGACAACCAGGGCGTGGAGACCGAGTTTGACGACTTTAAGTTGAATATCCTTATAGAAAAAAGTAAATAACGTATCTATGGCAACAGAAAAGAAGCGTTACAGCGATGCGGAACTCGAGGAGTTCCGCATCATTATTGACGAGAAGTTGAAGGTGGCTAAGGCCAACTACAAAGAACTGATGGCTCAGCTCAACCACTCTGACAGCAATGATGTCATCGATACCTCGCCAACATACAAGGCTCTCGAAGAGGGTAGTGAGGCGCAGACCAAGGAAGAGATTATACAGATGGCTACTCGCATGCAGAAGTTTATCATCGGTCTCGAGGCTGCTCTCTTGCGTATCAAGAACAAGACGTACGGCATAGACCGCGAGACGGGCGAGCTGATTCCGAAGGAGCGCCTGCGCGCCGTGCCCCACGCTACGCTGAGTGTGGCGTCTAAGCAGGCTCGCAAACATTAACGCATGATGAGACAAATGCAAGGCAACAAGCATACGGGCTGGACGGTGGCAGCAATGGTCGGCGTGCTCTTGGTGATAGACCAAATCATCAAACTGTACGTCAAGACGCACTTCAGCTTAGGGGAGTCGGTAAGGGTTACCGACTGGTTTTACATTGTTTTTATCGAAAACAATGGCATGGCATGGGGCATGTCGTTCATAGGCAAACTATGGCTCAGCCTCTTCCGCACCGTAGCCATCTGTGTGCTTGCCGTATACCTCTACCGCATCATCAGGAACAACGCACGCAGGCTCTACATCTATATGGTGGCATTGGTGCTGGCGGGTGCCATGGGCAACATGATAGATTCTTTCTTCTACGGACTGGTCTTCGATGCTTCCACACCGTATCAGGTGTCGCACATGGTGCCGTTCGGCTCGGGATACTCTTCCTTTATGATGGGCAAGGTGGTCGACATGTTCCATTTCCCCCTCTTCACCTTCACGTGGCCTTCATGGGTGCCGTTGTGGGGTGGCACGGAGACGACATTCTTCGACCCTGTGTTCAACTTCGCCGACTCGTGCGTAACGGTGGGCATCTTCTCCCTGCTGCTCTTCTGCCGTAAGGAATTGGAGACGTTGGGGAAGAAGGACAAACAGGAGGAGACGGCGGAATGAGATGCTTTACATGTTCACTCAGGGCGCTGCTCCTGCTGCCTGTCGTGGCGGTCGTCGCCCTGCTTGCCGCCTGTAAGCCCGGTCATCCTAACGACATCCTCTCGCAGGGGGACATGGAGGACTTGCTGTACGACTATCATTTGGCTATTGCCATGGCGCAGAATGAAAGCTATGGTGACGGTGCGAAGGAGATAGAGTATAAGGAAGCCGTGCTGCGCAAGCATGGCATCACCAATGCGGAGTTCGACTCGTCTATGGTGTATTACATGCGGCATGCCGACCAGTTCCACTCGATTTATGCCCATATAGGTGAGCGGCTGGACAAAGAGGCTATCTCGTTGGGTGCCAACGCCAATGATATGAGACGCTACGGCGAACTGACGTCTTCGGGCGATACCGCCAATATATGGAAGGGGATGCCTTCCTTGGTGTTTGTGACGCAGAAGCCGCTGAACTACTATAATTTCGAGGTGAAGGCTGACTCATCGTTCAAACAGGGCGACTGCTTCATGCTCGACTTCGACGCGCAGTTCATCTATCAGGATGGAAACAGGGACGGCATAGCTGTCTTGGCTGTGCAGTATGCCAACGATAGCATCGCCTCGCAGCTCGTGCATGTGCAGAGCTCGCAGAGCTATACGGTGCGCGTCGACGACCCTGACAATTTGGGCATCAAGTCGGTCAAGGGATTCTTCCTCCTGAACAATGGCGACTTTACCGCTGACGGTGGGTCGGCGACAACGCTCAAACTGATGTTCATAGAGCACATCCGTCTCATCAGGATGCACAAGAAGAAAGAGGAAACTCCTGCTGGTGCTGACAATGACTCCATCAAACGGAATGACTCTATCAAGGGCGCTGTGCCAATGAAGGGCAATGCGCCCATGAAGGCTAATGCTCCTATGAAGACTGATGCTGCGGCAAACGGTGATGCGCCAAAGGTGGAGAAAGACTTACCTCTTCCGCCCCCAGGTAAACCCGGCAAACCGCTGAAGCAGCTCAAGCCTCTCAAGCCCATTCCTATGCAGGAGAATAGTACTCTGCCAGCTCCTCGCGAGCTAAAGAAACTCGAAAAGGCTGACACCAAGTCTGTTAAGTCTGTTAGGAAATGATAACGGGAAGTAATATC
Source organism: Firmicutes bacterium CAG:103 (assembly GCA_963600865.1). Taxonomy (GTDB): domain Bacteria; phylum Bacteroidota; class Bacteroidia; order Bacteroidales; family Bacteroidaceae; genus Prevotella. Next base: position 23,396 of record CAVCDC010000012.1, on the reverse strand, counting down.
CGGCGCATTGCCGCCCACACGGTGGTGTTGGAAAACGGTTCTTCTGTCAAGATGGGTGTCGTGACTCTCCTTGACGGATGGGTGCAGTCTGTCGAAACGCTTCGTGGGGAGGCTCCCATGACGGAATGGCTCGGTGGAGAGATAGAAATCCGTAAGGGTAGGGCATACTGGAATGGAAAAAGACAATAACAATAAAACAATAGAATTATGTTAAGCGTAGATCAACTGGAAGACAAACTCATCGACCTTGCTTTCGCAGAGGACATCGGTGATGGTGACCATACTACCCTGTGCTGCATCCCCGAGGATGCCATGGGAAAGAGTCATCTTTTGATTAAGGAAGACGGCATCTTGGCTGGCGTTGAGGTGGCGAAGAGGGTTTTCGCACGTTTTGACCCTACCATGAAGGTGGAGGTGCTTATCCCGGATGGTACGCCCGTCAAGAAGGGCGACATCGCCATGGTTGTGGAGGGCAAGACGCGTTCGCTGCTACAGACTGAGCGCCTCATGCTGAACATCATGCAGCGCATGAGTGGCATCGCCACCATGACGGCTAAATATGTGAAGCGACTGGAGGGTACCAAGACGCATATCCTCGACACGCGTAAGACGACTCCCGGATTGCGTATGCTGGAGAAGCAGGCGGTGAAGATAGGCGGTGGCATGAACCATCGCATCGGGCTTTTCGATATGATTCTCCTGAAGGACAATCATGTGGACTTCGCTGGCGGCATCACGAATGCCATCGACCGTTGCCACGCTTACCTCAAGGAGAAGGGGCTCGACCTGAAGATTGAGATTGAGGTGCGCAGCTTCGACGAACTCGACCAGGTGCTGAAGCATGGTGGTGTCAACCGCATCATGCTCGACAACTTCTCTGTGCCTGACACCAAGAAGGCTGTCGACATCATCGCCGGCAAGTATGAGACGGAGTCGTCTGGCGGCATCACCTACGACACCATCCGCGACTATGCCGAGCAGGGCGTGGACTTCATCTCTGTCGGGGCGTTGACGCATAGTGTCAAAGGACTCGACATGAGCTTCAAGGCATGCGAGTGATATAAAGGTAAAAAGGTAAAAAGGCGACCTTAAGTGAAGAACGAAGAGTGAAGAGTGAAAAATCCAATAGCTTAAGTGGGAAACGAAGAGTTAAGAACGAAGAACGATGAATCCAATACCCTACAAAGCATTTGGATTCTTAACTCTTAACTCTTAACTCCTTAACTCCTTAACTCCTTAACTCCTAACTCCTTAACTCCTCGCAAAAACAAAATTGTGAATTAGCAAAGTAAAAATAATGAAGAAGAATATTTTAGCGGTGGCTCTTGTGGCTGCCGCTTCTTTTAGTGCCTCGGATGCACTTGCCTGCACCAACTTCATCGTGGGCAAGAAGGCATCGGCCGACGGCTCCGTCATCTGCTCGTACAGTGCTGACGACTACGGTATGTTCCAGAGTCTGTGCCACTATCCTGCGGCAAAACATGCCAAGGGGGAGATGCGCAAGATCTTCGACTGGGACACCAATAAGTATTATGGTGAGATTCCTGAGGCTGCCGAAACCTATAACGTGATAGGCAACATCAACGAGTGGCAGGTGACTATCGGTGAGACTACTTATGGCGGCCGCGAGGAGATGGTCGACTCCACTGGTCTCATCGACTACGGCTCGCTCATCTATATCGCACTGCAGCGCTCCAAGACGGCGCGCGAGGCAATCAAGGTGATGACAACGCTCGTCAATACCTATGGCTATAATTCGGAGGGTGAGACCTTCACCATCTGCGACCCCAACGAGGCGTGGATCATGGAGATGATGGGCAAGGGCCCTGGTTCGAAGGGTGCCGTATGGGTGGCTCAGCGCATCCCAGACGATGCCATCTGCGCCCATGCCAACCAGAGCCGCATCGGTAAGTTTGACATGAAGGACAAGCAGAATGTCATGTATGCCAAGGACGTGGTGTCTTTCGCCCGCAAACAGGGATGGTTCAGTGGCAAGGATGCCGACTTCTCGTGGAAGATGGCTTACGCTAAGCCCGACTTCTCCGGCCGTCGGTTCTGCGATGCCCGTGCGTGGGCTTTCCTCAACCATTTCAAGGATATGAGCCGTTATCTGCCTTGGGCGCTCGGCAAGGACCCCAATGCCGAGGACATGCCTCTGTGGGTGGTGCCCGACAGGAAGGTGAGCGTGCAGGATGTGGAGGCTTGTATGCGCGACCACTATGAGGGGACTCCGCTCTCTGTTGCCGATGGCGATGATTTGGGCGGTGGCATCTGGCAGATGCCCTACAGACCTACACCGCTGATGTTCAAGGTGGATGGCAAGCAGTGCTTCAACGAGCGCCCTACGAGTACGCAGCAGAGTGGTTTTGTATACGTCAGTCAGATGCGCTCTTGGTTGCCGCGCGAGATTGGTGGCGTGCTGTGGTTTGGCAATGATGATGCCAACATGGTGGCGTTTACTCCTATCTATTGTTCGTCTACCGTCCAGCCTGAGTGCTACAACACGCCTGGTGCCGATGCCTTGCACTACAGCGACAAGAATGCCTACTGGGTGTGCAACATGACCAGCAACATGGTCTACCCTCGTTATAGCCTCATGTTCCCCTCCCTGAAGGAGGTGAGAGACAGCCTCGACAATAGCTATTTTGCCGCACAGAAGAGGGTAGAGGAGGAGGCTCTGAAACTCTATGGGCAGAATCCTCAGCAGGCTGTGAAGTATCTCAACGACTATGGCGTGGAGAAGGCTCAGCAGATGTTGGAGCGCTGGAAGCAGCTCTTTACATTCATGGTTGTGAAATACAATGACATGATCATCAAACCTACCGACAAGAATGGCAACTTCGAGAAGACGGAATATGGATTGGGTGCTCATCCTGTTCGCCCGGGATATCCAGAGAAGTATGCAAGAGAACTGATCAAGCAGACTGGCGACAAGTTTGTCTGCCCCGAGAAGTAATTCTTTTTGGAATATACGGCAGCTTGTCTGCCCCGAGAAGAAATTCTTTTTGGAATATACGGCAGCTTGTCTACCCCGAGAAGAAATTCTTTTTGGCATAGATGATTTCACTCCCTTTGTCCTTAATATGAGGGAGATAAGTGCAAAGTTACTGCCTTTTTTATAGACCAAAGAATAGGCAAAAGATATTTTTTTTGAAAAATAATTAGCCAAAAATTTGGTGGACTGAAATAAAAGCAGTACCTTTGCACTCGCATTTGAGAAACGATGCTTGAGTTCGGATTTACGAGTCCAACAAGGAAGGTTGGGTGAGTGGCTGAAACCACCAGTTTGCTAAACTGACGTGCGGGTTACCGTACCGGGGGTTCGAATCCCCCACCTTCCGCAAACATGTTTTGAAAATGTACCGTTGGTCGATTCATCTAATGGTTAGGATACAAGATTCTCAATCTTGGCATAGGGGTTCGATTCCCCTATCGACTACTCTCCGCATCTTGATTTTATTTCTCTTCATAAGATGAAGTTGTGATTCCATATCTTCAAATACATTTTGTGATTCCATATCTTCAATACATTTTGTGATTCCATATCTTCAAATACATTTTTCTGCACAAAGAGTCTTTGTCTTACTTTGTAGCAATGTTCGCTTGTCATTAAGTTGGGTTTTCCAAGTTATTCTCTTTCATGCCTCTCTTCAGCCGCCATACCTATTGCTTGTTCTTCTCCCTCCGGCAATTGATAAGGATGCACTACTGAAGTAGTAGCAGACACTTCCCTGTCTGTCAGAAAAATATGGTTGAGGGTGTATTCGATGGACATGAGTGTTTTCTCCCGTTTTTCTTTCGTGTCGAGTTGGCACTCCCAAATGGTCATCACATGCCAACCCATCTTCGTCAACCGATGTTGCACCTCGATGTCCCGCGCCTTGTTGCGCTCTATCTTGTGCCTCCAAAACTCTACGTTGGTCTTCGGCAGACGATACTTGTCGCAGCCTTCATGCCCATGCCAGAAGCAACCGTTCACGAAGATGCAAGTGCGATACTTGCGAAGCACCAAGTCGGGCGTGCCTGGCAATCGGCGGCAGTTGACACGATAACGGAAGCCGCAGGCGAAGAGATACCTCCTCACCATCATCTCAGGCTTCGTGTCCTTAGAATGAATCGAAGCCATCACCTTGCTCCGCTGTTCTGCCGTCATTCCGTCCATGTTAGCAAAAGTACAAAGAAATACGGATAACTACAAATAAACACTTGAATTTTCGATTTTTCCCACGCCTTTTCCCTCGCCTTTTCCCACGCCTTTTCCCACGTTATCTCCTGTTTTTCCCAAATAAGTCCCATTTGTAATTTGATTTTTTTCTGTCTGTCTTACAAGGTTATTTTGTATCTTTGCAACCGCATCGCTTGAAACGACTGAGGCATTATCCCGACTTGTCGGCGGCGCCACGGTTTCAAGTGATGTTTCTTTTAGAGCATTTCAATCAAAACAAAAACATCTGCAAATGACTTTATTGTCTATTTGCAGATGTTTGTCGTTACCTGTTTTCGATTTCGGGTGATTCCGTTGGGGTTCGAACCCAAGACCCACAGCTTAGAAGGCTGTTGCTCTAATCCAACTGAGCTACGGAACCATTTTTTTTGAAATCGGATGCAAAGGTACAGTTTTTTTTGCTAACTGCCAAACTTTTTCTATATTATTTACGGCGGAATAATTCGAAAAGAGCGTTTCTCGCTATTTTGCCGATTCGAATTCGCGCAGGAAGCGGGTGTCGTTCTCTGAGAAGAGGCGAAGGTCGCTCACACGATATTTCAAGTTGGTGATACGCTCTACACCCATACCAAACGCATAACCTGTGTAGACATTGCTGTCGATGCCGCATGCCTCAAGGTCGTGTGGATCGACCATACCGCAACCAAGAATCTCCACCCATCCAGTGTGCTTGCAGAAATTGCAGCCCTTGCCACCGCAGATGTTGCAAGAGATGTCCATCTCGGCACTCGGTTCGGTAAATGGGAAGTAGCTTGGACGTAGACGTATCTTGGTATCGGCGCCAAACATCTCGCGAGCAAAGGTGAGGAGCACCTGCTTGAGGTCGGTGAAGCTTACGTTCTTGTCGACATAGAGACCCTCCACCTGGTGGAAGAAGCAGTGGGCACGGGCACTGATGGCCTCGTTGCGGTATACACGTCCGGGGCAGAGCACACGGATGGGAGGCTCGTGTGTCTCCATGTAGTGAGCCTCGTCGCCAGAGGTGTGACTGCGTAGCAAGATATTCTTAGTGACATCCGAGGGGTCGCTCTGCTCGATGAAGAAGGTGTCCTGCATGTCTCGTGCAGGATGGTCGGCAGCAAAGTTGAGCATAGTGAAGACATGCTTGTCATCGTCGACCTCAGGACCATGGTACAGGGTGAAGCCCATGCGTGAGAAGATATCGATAATCTCGTTCTTCACGACAGTAAGCGGATGGCGTGTGCCGAGGGCTACAGGGTAGGGAGTACGTGTCAGGTCGATGTCGTCGCTCGTAGCGTCAGCCTCTTCCATCGCATCCTTCAACTGGCTGATCTTGTCCTGCGCAGTTTGCTTCAGTTCGTTGATCTTGATACCGATAGCCTTCTTCTGGTCGGCTGCCACAGTGCGGAAGTCGTTCATGAGGGCATTGATCTCGCCCTTCTTGCTCAGATACTTGATGCGCAACTGCTCCACGTCTTCGGCATTCTTCGCCGTGAGTGTGCTCACCTCTTTCAGGAGGTTTTCTATTTTCTCTAACAACATATTCTTTATTGCTTATGCTTTTTCTTAGTCTGTAAGGGTACGTGCGTGAAAATAAGGTTTACGCCCGTTGTAGACACCCTTTGGAATGTTTTGAGTGCAAAGGTAATATTTTTCGTCTAAAAAAGGAAATATCTCAAAAGAAATATGTACTTTTGCAATCAAAAAACAAGAAAATAGAGGTTAGAACGATGAAAAATCTTTCCTTAGCACCCCTTGCCTTGGTGTTCACAGCCATCGTTGTGCTGTCAGCTACCGGTTGTTCAGACAAGAAGGGGGCTTCGAGTGCCGACTCGCTGTCGGTAGACTCAGTGGCAAGTGCCGACTCTCTTGCCGCCGACTCTGCTGAGACGCTCATTGCAGAGGCGCCGATGCCCAAGGCTGCCGATGAGTTGTTTGACGACTTTGTGTTCAATTTTGCTGCCAACCGCAAGTTGCAGTTCAAGCGCATCCAGTTCCCCCTTCCCGTATACCGCGGTGACAAGGTGGTGAAAACCATAGAGAAGAACCAGTGGCATATGGAGCACTTTTTCATGCGGCAGGACTACTATACGCTTATCTTTGACAACATGCGTCAGATGAAAGTGGTGAAGGATACCACGATCAGTCATGTGGTAGTGGAAAAAGTATTCTTCAAGACCAAGACTGTGCAGCAGTTTGTCTTCGACCGCGTGGAGGGCTTGTGGAAGATGACTTCCATACAATACAAGCCCATCAACGTAAACAAGAACGCCAGCTTCCTGAAGTTCTACGACAAGTTTGCCACGGACTCGACCTTCCAGTCGGAGCATCTTCACAACCCAGTGAAGTTTGTAGGTCCTGACCCCGATGATGACTTCGGGACGATGACGGGCGACATAGAGCCGGAGACATGGCCTGCTTTCGCGCCCAAGTTGCCGAGTGGCATGATCTATAACATTCTCTATGGACAGAAGTACACGGAGAGCAACCTGAAGGTCTTTGTCATCAGGGGTATTGCCAACGGACTGGAGACCGAGCTGACCTTCAAGAAAGAGGATGGCAAATGGATGCTAACCAAGTTGAATATGTAAGAAAGGCATGAAAGACGTAAAAGACTATAGTCTCTTGAGGCATAACACATTCGGCATCGAAGCCGAGTGCGCACGCTTCGTCGAGTACTCCTCTGTGGAGGAAGCCCGGCAGGTGGCATCTCTGTTTGTGGGAGAAAACAAACCATTCCTCGTCGTAGGCAGTGGCAGCAACCTGTTGCTTACAGGACGCTTCCCTGGCATCGTGGTGCATAGTGCGATGCGCGGCATTACGGCAGAAGACACTTCTGACGGTGCTGCTGTGCTTGTGGAGTGTGGCAGTGGCGAGGTGTTTGACGATGTGGTCAGTCATGCGGTGGCCCACGGATGGCATGGGGCTGAGAACCTTTCGCTCATACCCGGAGAGGTGGGTGCCAGTGCCGTTCAGAACATAGGCGCTTATGGCGTGGAAGCCAAGGATATTATATATAAGGTGGAAGCCGTGGAGATTGCTACTGGTGAGGTGAAGACTTTCAGCAATGAGGACTGCCAGTATGGTTACCGCATGAGTCGCTTCAAAAAGGAATGGAGAGACAAGTATCTCATCACCCATGTAGTGTATCGCCTGGAGCGTGCTTTCCGCCCTCGTCTTGACTATGGCAACATACGCTCATGGCTTGAGAGCAATGGCATGGGACAGGAACCTACCGCCGCCCAACTGCGTCAAGCCATCATACAGATACGACAGGCAAAACTTCCCGACCCCAAGGTGGTGGGCAATGCAGGGAGCTTCTTCATGAACCCCGTAGTGGACCGCAGTGTCTACGAACGGCTGATTGAGGACTATCCTTCCATGCCCCATTACGACGTGGAGGGTGGCATGGTGAAGATACCCGCAGGATGGCTCATAGAACAGTGTGGCTGGAAAGGAAAGACATTGGGGCGGGCTGGTGTGTATGACAAGCAGGCGCTCGTGCTCGTAAACTGTGGTGGTGCTACAGGCAGTGAGATCGTGGCTCTCTGCGAGGCGATACAGAGAGACGTGAAAGAGAAATTCGGCATAGCGATCGTTCCGGAGGTGAATATCAGATGACTAAGATAAAAGTTACACTCTTGGGTACTGGGACGTCGAGCGGCGTGCCTGTGTTGGGATGCCGATGCGACGTGTGCAGAAGCACCGATCCTCGCGACAACCGCATGCGCTGCGCTGCCATGGTGGAGACCGAGAAGACACGCCTTCTCATAGATGCAGGCCCCGATATCCGCATGCAGATGCTGCGCCAGTCGTTCAGACCGATAGACGGGGTGCTCATCACGCATATACACTACGATCATGTGGGAGGCATCGACGACCTGCGTGGCTTTTGTGTCTTTGGCGACATCAACGTCTATGGCGATGACACGGTGGTTCGGACGCTTCCGCATACCATGCCTTATTGCTTTCCCTCAGACCCCGAACTGCTTTATCCTGGTGCACCGAAGCTGAGCCTTCACCGCATCGAGCCTCACAAGAAATACACGACGGGTGACATAGAGTGGATGCCGATTCGCGTCATGCACGACAGGATGCCTATAGTGGGCTATCGTTTCGGCAACTTTGCCTACATCACAGACATGAAGGCGATGCCTGAGGAGGAATATCCTTTCATGGAAGGAGTCAAGACACTCGTTGTCAACGCCCTCCGCTTCGACCGCCCTCATCACAGTCATCAGTTGGTAGACGATGCCATCGCTTTTTCAAAAAAGGTGGGGGCAGAGAAAACCTACTTCACGCACGTCACCCACGACATAGGGCTACACGACCATGCCAACAGTCTCCTTCCAGATGGCTTTTCCTTCGGATATGACGGGATGCAGATAGAGATAGACACGGAAGAGTGACCCTCGTATATGTCCGCCATCAACTGAAATCTGCCTTGCGGTAAATTAAAAAGTGTGGAATTTGACGATGCACACCTTAAATATGCTTAATCTTTTTTGAGGTTTGGCAAAAAATGCCTAACTTTGGAAATCGAACAAACACGTAAACAATGACTCACAAGATAAGACTATCCATATTACTTGCCATTTTCGCTCCTCTTACAGTAGGAGCGCAGAAAATCTCGCTCGGTTCGTGTACCACCCGTGACGGTGGTCAGTACAAGGGTGAAATGGTGAGCGGCAAGCCGCAGGGCAAGGGAGCTACCATCTTTCCCAACGGCGACACCTACGAGGGAAGTTATATGAAAGGGAAGCGTGAAGGCTATGGTGTATACACCTTTGCCGACGGCGAAAAGTACGAAGGACAGTGGATGCAAGACCAGCAGCACGGCAAGGGCACCTACTACTTCCAGAACAACAATAAGTATGTCGGTCTGTGGTTTCGTGACTACCAGCACGGGCATGGTGTGATGTTCTACTACAACGGCGACAAGTACGACGGCGACTGGTATAAGGATAAGCGACAGGGTAGGGGAACCTATACCTACGCTGGAGGCGCCTTCTACCGTGGACAGTGGATGAACGACATGAAGAACGGTGCGGGCTTCTTCAACTGGGGGGACGGCACCACCTATGACGGCAACTGGAAAGACAACCAGCGCTCGGGCAAGGGTACGTTCAAGTATGCTGACGGAGACACCTATGTGGGCGACTGGAAGGATGATATCCAGGATGGCAAAGGCATCTACAGGTTCCACAACGGCGACTGCTATGAAGGTGACTATGTACAGGGAGAGCGTACGGGAGAAGGAATATTCCGTGCCGCCTCAGGAAGCAAGTATACAGGACAGTTCCGCGAAGGCCTTCGAGAAGGTCAGGGAACCTTTGCCTGGAAGAATGGCGACCTCTATGTGGGAACCTGGAAGGACGACCTGCAGAACGGTAGGGGAAAACTTACCAAGAAGAATGGCGATGTGTTTGAAGGGGAGTTTAAGAACGGGGTTGTCGACGGAGAGGTAATCATACACTATGCCAACGGCAACCGTTTCAAGGGTACTTACCGCAAAGGGAAACGTGAGGGTGTCTGCATCGAGGAGACTAAAGACGGTAAGCGCTTCGAGGGAACTTATGTAGGCGACCGACGCGAAGGAAAGTTTGTGGAGAAAGACCGCAACGGACAGGTTACTGCCAAGGGATATTACGAGAAAGGCAAACGCTTCGAAGACTGATACTCCCGAGATACTTCAACGCAGAAAAACTTTAATACATATATAAAAACAATCTACATTACAGAAAGTTATGATAATTGACACATTAGACAACTTAGAGAAATATGTTTCTCTGAACCCTCTCTTCGCAGAGGTAGTGGAATTCCTGAAAGCGAACGATTTGGAAGAGTTGGAAGACGGTAAGCACGCCATCAAAGGCGCCGACCTCTTTGTGAACATTACGACAGCTCACGGCAAGACTGCCGACGAAGCTGTCTTTGAGACCCACAAGAATATGCTCGACATACAGATTCCCCTTGACAATGAAGAAACCTATGGCTATCTGCCTTTGGAGAAACTGCCCGAAGCTGAGTATAACGAGGTGAAGGACGTGACCAAATATCCAGGTGCCGTGGCATCGGCATACGTGACATGCCAGCCAGGCGAATTTGCCATCTTCTTCCCGCAAGATGGGCATCAGCCTTGCATCGGGCAGGGCGACATCCACAAGGCTATCTTCAAGGTGAAGGCATAGCTTATACTACCGTTCCTAAAAAGCATGGACGTATGGCAACAAAGAAAACAACCAGTGGCAAGACCTCGATTAAGAAGGCTGCCGCACCCAAACATTTGGGTATAGTAAAGAACGACCCCTATCTGCAGCCCTACGAGGATGCTATCCAGGGGAGACACGATCATGCGTTGTGGAAACTCTCACAACTCACACGTAATGGCAAACAGACGCTCAGCGACTTTGCCAACGGATACAACTATTTCGGACTGCACAAGACAGCTCGCGGATGGGTGTTCAGAGAGTGGGCGCCCCATGCCACTGCCATCTACCTGGTAGGCGACTTCAACAACTGGGAGGAGAATCCCAAATACCTTGCCAAGCGCATTGGTGACTCTGGCAACTGGGAGCTGAAACTCTCAGAGAAGGCGATGAAGCACGGCGACCTTTACAAGATGAAGGTGCACTGGGACGGTGGTGAAGGCGAGCGTATCCCTGCCTGGGCACAGAGAGTTGTCCAGGACGACACGACAAAGATATTCTCTGCACAGGTGTGGAACCCCGAGCCGTACGTATGGAAGAAAAAGACGTTCAAGCCCAATACTTCGCCACTCCTCATCTACGAGTGCCACATCGGTATGTCGCAGGACGCTGAGAAAGTGGGTACTTATCGTGAGTTCAAGGACAACGTGTTGCCTCGTATCATAGAAGACGGATACAACTGCATTCAGATCATGGCGATACAGGAGCATCCGTACTATGGCTCCTTTGGCTATCATGTGAGCAGTTTCTTTGCAGCAAGCAGCCGTTTCGGAACGCCTGAAGAACTGAAGGAGCTCATCGATACGGCTCATCAGAACGGCATCGCTGTCATCATGGATATTGTTCATTCGCACGCCGTAAAGAACGAGGTGGAAGGACTCGGCAACCTTGCCGGTGACCCCAACCAGTATTTCTATCCTGGCGACAGACATGAGCACCCGGCATGGGACAGTCTCTGCTTCGACTATGGTAAGGATGAAGTCATACACTTCTTGTTGAGCAACTGCAAATACTGGCTCAGCGAGTTCCACTTCGATGGATTCCGCTTTGACGGTGTCACCTCTATGCTTTACTATTCGCACGGATTGGGCGAGGCATTTGGCGGCTACGGTGATTATTTCAACGGACACGAGGATGACAATGCCATCTGCTATCTCACCCTTGCCAACTGTCTCATCCATGAGGTCAACAAGAATGCCATCACCATCGCCGAAGAGGTAAGTGGTATGCCTGGTCTTGCCGCTAAGTTTGAGAACGGTGGGTATGGCTTTGACTACCGCATGGCGATGAACATTCCCGACTACTGGATCAAGACCATCAAGGAACTGCCTGACGAGAACTGGAAGCCAAGCAGCATCTTCTGGGAGATCAAAAACAGACGTGCCGACGAGAAGACCATCTCTTATTGCGAGAGTCACGACCAGGCGCTGGTTGGCGACAAGACAATTATCTTCCGACTGATTGATGCCGACATGTACTGGCATTTCAAGAAGGGTGACGAGAATGATATGGCTCACCGTGGCATTGCCTTGCACAAGATGATTAGGCTTGCTACGCTCTCTACCATCAATGGCGGTTATCTCAACTTCATGGGTAATGAGTTTGGGCATCCTGAATGGATAGACTTCCCGCGCGAGGGTAATGGATGGAGCTACAAATATGCACGCAGGCAGTGGAATCTCGTTGATAACAAGGAATTGTGCTACTGCTATTTAGGAGATTTTGACAAAGCAATGCTTGAAGTTGCGAAAAGCGTCAAGAACTTCAACAAGACTCCTGTGCAGGAAATATGGCACAACGATGGAGACCAAGTGCTTGCCTATACAAGAGGTGACCTCCTCTTCGTCTTCAACTTCTCACCCACAAAGTCGTTTACCGACTATGGATTCCTTGTTCCTACGGGAGCATACAGCGTTGTGCTCGATTCTGACAACAAGCAGTTTGGTGGCAATGGACTGAATGACGACAGTATGACTCACCTCACCAACTATGACCCCCTCTATGTTGGCGACCGCAAGGAGTGGTTGAAACTTTACTTGCCGGCAAGGACAGCGCTCGTGCTGAAGAAAAATTAAGAATTAGGGGAATTTTGAACTGATGACATACAAGAAAAAAGATGGTATGGTGGCTATGCGAACCACCATCACTATCGTCTTTATACTCTTTACCTATCTCTATCTGGACAGGTTCCAGGCAGATATCTTGGCGGTGGCGCAACACGTTTTGTCGGGTGGTGCCACCACCTATCATTATATCGTATCGCCTGTGTTGCTCACCCTTGCTTTCTGGTTGCTGCAAAGAGGGGTAGCTACTGTCACTCGTGTAAGGCGGTATTTTTATGCCTTTACCTTCCTGCCGTCGTTGGCGTTGCTCACCATTCTCACCTCTGTGTCGCCCGACTTCGGTGTGAGTCATGGGTGGACGTGGCGCTGGCTGTTGTTGGTTCCGGCAATGTTGCTTTGGGCGTTCTTCTCTTGGCTGTCGGTACAGATGGAGACACTCGAACCCATCAAGGGGCATGAAGGGTGGCTCTCTCGCGAACTGTGGCAGAACCTGCTCATCATGGCTTTCATGATGATGTCTGTGGTAAGAACAGCCAACCACGACAGGGTGTTCCATGAGCGGGCTAAGATGGAACGGCTCATGTTGCAAGGTAAATATGCGGAAGCCTTGAAGGTGGGAGAGATGTCGGAGGAGACAGACTCCTCGCTAACGATGCTCCGCATAGCTTGTATGCATCGTTGTGGCAACATGGGACAGTTGCTCTTCAAGTATCCTCTTGTCGGTGGTAGTAAGTCGATGGTTCCTGACGGCAAGACGGTAAGGGCGCTGATGTGGAACCCACCCATCTGGATGAAGCAACAAGGTAAGTGTTACCGTGTGCCTAAGGACTATAGGCTTTGCGGACTCTTGTTGGACAAGAAACTGGATCGCTTTGTGGCAGACGTGAGACGCACCTATGCCAACGATAGTCTTTCTCTGCCACGCTATTACAAGGAGGCTCTTGTACTGTATGCCCACCGCCATACGAGTCCGGTGATGGTATACCATGACGCTGTGATGGAGGCCGACTTCCAGGACTATCAGTCGATGCAGCACAAATTCACAAATCCAACAGAACGGAAGAATGCTCTTCGAGACATGTATGGCAATACTTACTGGTATTATTATCAGTATGCTGGTACGGAGAAAAACAATTGAAAATGATAAGGAAAAAAGATTATATTCGTTTAACGGGACAGGGCATCGCCGGCTTTCTGCTGGCGTTGCTTTTCTTCTTTGGACTTCCCGTAGAGGGACAGGCTCAAAAGAAGGAGATACAGACGGCAAAAGACCAGGTGAAGGCTGGCAAAGACCTCGACAAGGCGCAGACGAGTATGGAGAAACTACTTGCCGACTCTGCTCATAGAGGTAACAAGAAGATATGGGTGGTGCTCTACGATGCCGTACGCAAGCAGTACGACCAAGGCAACGAAAAACTGTATCTCAAACAAAAATACGACACGGTGAAACTCTTCACCATCACGCGCCGCCTCTTTGAGGTTGCCGACGGACTCGACTCCATCGAAGCTATACCTGACAAGAAGGGGAGGTTGGAATTTGAGTATCGTAAGTCGCACGCAGAGTTTCTCTCCCTCATACGTCCTAATCTGTACAACGGTGGGGCATGGTTCATACGCCGCAAGGACTATGCGGAGGCTTACCGCTTCTTCGACCAGTACATCGCCTGTGCGTCAAAACCCATGTTTCGCGACTATCAGTTCCAGCAAAATGACAAGCGACTGCCTACTGCCGCCTACTGGGCTGTATACTGCGGATATAAGATGAATGACGCCAAGGCGACTCTCCACCATTCCTATGAGGCACTGAAAGACACTCTCCATTACGACTATATGTTGCAGTATCTGGCTGAGACCTATAAGCTCGAAAAAGACACGGCGCGCTATGTGCAGACACTTAAGGAGGGATTCATGCACTCGCCAGAGTTCCCTTTCTTCTTCCCACGACTCGTAGAGTTTTATGCACAGGAAGAAAGGCTCGACTCGGCTATGGCAATCGTGGACAGGGCACTCGCTGCCAACCCCAAAAGCGAACTGTACCTTTATACGAAGAGTACGATTCTGCTTTCTCAGGGAAAGAACAAGGAGAGTCTTGCCATCAGCGAGCAACTGCTACAGAATAATGACAGTCTGGTAGATGCTTACTACAATGCCGGTCTTGCTTACTTCAATATGGCGGTGGCTCTCGACAAGAATACTCAAATCTCGCGTAAGAAGCACTCTGAAATCTCTGCTTATTACCAGAAGGCGTTGCCTTATCTCGAAAAATACCGTAAGATGGTTCCTAAGGAGAAAGCCAAATGGGCTTTGCCTCTCTACACCATCTACCTGAATCTCAACAAGGGGGCGGAATTTGATGAGATAGATGCCATCGTAAGGAAGATGTAACTATCCCTTCTTCTTCCTAACTCCTTAACATCTTAACTCCACAACTTCTTAACTACTTAACTCCTCTCTAAACACATGAAACCATTCTTGAAGCTCGTCGCAGAAGACATCATAGAGAAATATGGTACGCAACTGAATGACATTGCCGTTGTGTTCCCCAACAAGCGCGCCTCATTGTTCCTCAACGAGCAATTGGCTCGACTTGCAGGAAAGCCCTTGTGGAGTCCTGCTTACATCACTATCAGCGACCTCTTCAGACAGCATAGTACGCTGAAGGTTGCCGACCCCATCAAACTGGTGTGCGACATCTATCGCAGTTTTGTGGAGACCACAGGCATGAGCGAGACCCTCGACCATTTCTATGGATGGGGACAACTGCTGTTGGCTGACTTCGATGACTTGGACAAGAATATGGCAGATGCCCAACATTTGTTTGCCAACCTCCGCGACATACATGAGTTGGATGATGTGTCTTATCTTTCAGAGGAGCAGAAGAGCATCATCAAGAAGTTTTTCAGCAACTTCTCTGATGACCATAACTCGGAACTGAAACAGCGGTTTCTGAAACTGTGGAGTCATTTCCATGACATCTATGACAACTTCCGCCAACGACTCTCCTCGCAAGGGCTTGCCTATGAGGGCATGCTCTATAGACAGGTGGTTGAAGACGCGGATGTCTCCTTCGGTTACAGAAAATATCTCTTCGTGGGCTTCAACATGATGCAGCAGGTGGAACAGCAGTTGTGCCAGAGGCTGATGAAGGAGGGCAAGGCCGCTTTCTATTGGGACTATGACGACTACTATATGAAAACTGACCATGAGGCAGGCCATTATCTCAGACAGTATCTCAAGGCATTCCCCAACGAACTGTCGCCCAGTGTGGCTGAGGAGGCATATTGCAACATGAGCCGTGCCAAGGACGTTACCTATATGGCTGCTTCTACAGAACACATACAGGCAAGGTATGTCTACTCGTGGTTGATGGAGAACGAACGCTACAAGGCTGGTAAGCGAACGGCAATCGTCCTTGCCGACGAGAGCCTGCTTCCTGCCGTCATACACTCCATCCCCCATGAGGTGTCGAGTGTCAACGTCACCTTGGGTTATCCGTTGTCGCATACTACACTGTGCAGCCTCGTGAAACAACTGGTGGCTCTGCAGACCTTAGGACGCAAGAAAGACGGGAAGACCTTCCGTCTCAAGTATGTCAATAAGGTGCTATCTCATCCTTATGCCTTGTATATTTCGCCTCTCTGCGCTCCTCTCGCCGAGCGGCTTACAGAGGGCAAAGTCATGTTTCCTACCCACGAACTGCTCACAGAGAATGGCGACCAAGGACTGGATTTGCTCTTCGCACCATTGTCTGCTGAGAAGGATCATTTCAACAAGGCGTTTGTCACTTATCTGCTCTCGCTCTTGCGACTTGTCGGAACTAATGCGGCAGGGGAGAGTGACGCTCTCTTCCAAGAGTCTATATACCGGACATATACGCTTGTCAACAGACTTGGTGACCTTATCGATGCGGGTGACCTTGACGTGGACACCACTACCTTCGAACGGTTGCTGAACCAACTCTTCGACAGTACTACGATTCCTTTCCATGGCGAACCGGCTGAAGGGGTGCAGGTGATGGGTGTGCTGGAAACGCGTAACCTCGACTTCGAACATATTCTCTTGCTCTCCTGCAACGAGGGCAATCTACCGAAGGGGGTGAACGATGCCTCCTTCATCCCTTATTCGCTCAGAAAAGCGTACGGACTAACCACGGTGGACAACAAGGTGGCTATCTATGCCTACTACTTCCATCGCATGATACAACGTGCGGGGGATGTGACGATGACCTACAACAGTGCCACGCGCGACGGGCATACTGGTGAGATGAGCCGTTTCATGTTACAACTCGCGATAGAGAGCAATTATCCCATAAGGCGACTTGTCATGTCGGCGGGACAGTCTCCGCAGACGCAAAAGGTGATGCCTAAGGAGAAAACGGCGGAGGATGTGGAGACGATTCTCGCAAGAAAGAATATCTCGCCATCGGCTCTTTCTGTTTATCTCAGGTGTCAGATGCGCTTCTATTACCAGTATGTCTTGGGACTGAAGGAGCCCGACCAGGTGGAAGACGAGATAGACAGCAGGCTCTTTGGAATTATCTTCCACAGAGCAGCACAGTTGTTCTATTTGAGTTTTGCCTCTCCCTCTGATATCGTGTTGGACAAAAACGGAGAAGAGGTGCTTGTCCGTCCTCTCGTTATTACACAAGAAGCGCTCAAGCCCTTTGTGGAAAAGGACGGTGCGATAGATCGGTTTGTTGACAGTGCTTTCAGCGAAAGCTTGTTTCATGCTAAGAGGGGGAAAGCTGATTATAACGGACTGCAGCTCATCAACAGGCAGGTGGTAATACGCTATTTACGCAAGATGCTCAAGATAGACCTGCGCCTGGCACCCTTTACCGTCATGGGACTGGAGAAGTGGGTGTCTACAACATGCAATGTCTCTACCTCTTTGGGTGAACGCACCATAAGTATTGGCGGTATCATAGACCGACTCGACTGTGTGGCTGCTGGTGGTGGCGCCAATGCAGCTTCTGTGGCGCAGCGTATAAGGGTGATAGACTATAAGACAGGACGTGATAGTAATACTCATCCAAAGGATGTGGAGAGCATCTTCGACCCAGCTCAGTTGAAGTACCATTCTGACTATTACATGCAGGCGATGATCTATTCGCTTATTGTGGCTCAGGACGAGAAACTCAATCCTGCTCACTATCCTGTCAGCCCCGGTCTGCTCTTTATCCAGCAGGCTGGCGCAGCAGACTATGACCCAACTCTCGGTTTCGATAAGATTCCCATTCTCGATGCCGCAAAATACAGAGAGGACTTTTCTAACCGTCTGTCGTCCCTCATAGCTGAAATCTGTGATACCGATGTACAGTTTATGCCCACCGACGACAAGAAACGTTGCGAGTACTGTCCCTTTGCCGTCTTGTGCAAATAGTCGACTGTTATAATTCTTTAACGCAATGAATTGTCGGCGTTCGGCTTTTTTGCGTATCTTTGCAGTATAAGGTAGATGACTCTGATGTTTCGTCGTGGCATGATGCCGTGTGGAGAAATGTGCAAGAGCCTAAAGAACAGAATACACTATAATAACTACAATACTATGCAATTGACAGAACAGATTACTCAGCAAGTGGAGCGTTTTCTAAACAAGGTAGCTCACAAGTTTCCCGCAACGGAAGACCCGTCCGTTCTTACCGACATCCATGTGCGAGTAACTCAGGATGGTGGTGAAATCCTTGCCTTCGATGATGATGACCAGGAGATAACACGCTGTGTGGTGGAGCAATGGATAGACAACAAGGACGAGAATTTTTACCAGGAGGTGGCTAAGACCTTGCGCGAACTGTTGCGCCGCAACAGTGAACTCATAGACAATATGGGCATTCTGAAACCTTTCAGCTTTGTACTGGAAGACGAAGACCGTGAAAACTTGGGCGAACTTTATGTGGCTGATGATGATACGGTCATTGTTGGCGGCGACCTCATGGAGGGACTTAGCGAAGATCTTGACAGTTTCCTCGAAGGACTAATGAAATAAAAGGTGCTTTTTTGTTGAAACCAAGAGAATGATGGAAGATAATAAAAGAAATCAATTGGTAGTTGACAATATCAACTATGTCAAGTCGTTGGCAAACAAGTACAAAGGACGCGGCATCGAGTTTGATGACTTGGTGAGTGAAGGCTGTATGGCTATGGCGCAGGCTGCGCAAAAATTCGACATAGAGCGTGTCACTCCGTTTGTTTCCTATGCCGCACCGTTCATCCGCAAAGCCATGGAGCAGGCTATCAGACAGAACTCTGATGCGTATAGTGTGCCCAAAGACTCTCATAATAAAATCAAAAAGGAAATTTCCCGTCCTCTCTCTGTTGATGCTCCTTTGTCTGCCAACAACAAATACACGCTCCTCGACATCCTCGTCAACAAGGATGTGCTCCAGGCTGACGACAACGCCTATCTTCGCATGATAGCCAAGCATCTGCGCTCTGCCATCGAACAGCTCAACGAACGGGAGCAAATGGTGGTTAGCAAGTTTTTCGGCATAGGCTGTCCTCACATCACCATGGCTGAAATTGCAGAGGATATGGGACTGAAACGCGAACGTGTAAGGCAAATTCGTAACAAGGCTGTAAGAAAAATGTCGCGCAGCATAAAAAAGGTAAAAGGCTAAATCCTTTTTACTATAATCGTAGCAGATATTGTTTTATTTAAGATATTGCTTAATGTAGTAGCTATTGCTTTAATGGTAGTAGCTATTTTTTTGTGTAGATATGGCTAATGGTGGCAGTCCTCTCAAACCGTAACAACGACTTTTGCTATATTTACTAAGATATTGTATACTTTTTTTCGCATTTGTGCGATTATTTTTCGCTTTTTTACGAAAATATGTTATAAAACATGTAATAAAATTTTTTTAGACCATTAAAAAGTTGTATCTTTGCAAACGTTATCCTGAATACAATCTTTTTACCTTAAACGAAAACTAATACCTATTGATGAACGCTCCTCACTGTGAAGTGGGGAGCGTTTTTTAGTGCTTGTTTGTTTATCCTTTAATTCTCTTATTCTGCTACCTTCTTGCGGTAGGTCTCGTTCTTGACGATGAGCTTGCCGTTCGTAATGTCGAGCTGAGCATCTGTTTGGATGTCTTTGTCTGCACCTTTTCTGTCCAAGGTAATGACAGTCTGGTCCCCCTGTGGCTGCATGGTGAAATCCCACTTGTAGTAGTCCTGGTCATTCTTTGTCTTCACGGTGAAGTCTGCACCCAATGTGATGCTCTTGCTTCCGTCGAAACTCTGGTATTCGCCAGCAGCCTTGCTCTGGAAGGCGCTGTCTGTGATAACTTCTACCTCCTGTGTGGCGGCGTTTTGTGGCTGTTCAGCTTTCTTGCTGTTGCATGCCGCAAGGGTAAGTCCTGTAGCGGCGATTGCCATGATCATCATTCTTTTCATAATCTCTGTTTTTATAGTTTTGTGAATGTTTATGTTCTTTATACCTATTATATATAAGGATGCTTTTATTTTATAGATATGGATGCGCTTTTAGGTAATGAGTAAGTCTGAAGCTGTAGCTGTCATGATGGCTGCTGCTATTGCCATGGTGGCAAGGCTTACGCAGAGCATTGCGAACGGGAGCGTCGCATAGTGTATAGTCTTGTCTGGCAAGCACCATATGATAGTGTTTTGTTTGTCCACATGCAGAAGAATCGCATAGCAGAGGGTGGCATAGACAAAGCCAATGCTTATGCCCACCATGATGTCACCTGGATAATGAACCCCCATGTAGATGCGTGAATAGGACACTACTGCCGCCCAAAGCATGAGTATCGTGTTGAGCTTGGCGTTGCGCACAAGGTACATGGCAAAGAACGCCATTCCCCATGAGTTGGCAGCATGGGAAGAGGGAAATCCGTATGGACCCCCACGGTATCCCTTGACGATGTTTACAAGCGGCGAGATAGGGTTGGCGGGGTTGCTGGGGCGTAGGCGCTCTGCGAGTGGCTTGATGATGCCAGAGGCAGTCTGGTCGCAGAGCACGATGATGGCTATGATGGCGACAAGGCACGTGACTGCTGCACGGCGCGGATAGTTTCTGAACATGACAAAAAGGAAACTGACATAGAACAGAGTCCAGGCAAACCTGCTGCTGACGAGCATCATGAAATTGTCGGCAAAAGCACAATGCCATCCGTTGAGCATGAGCAACAGTTGGTTGTCCGTTTCTGTCAAGATATTCAATATTTCGTTCATTTGTTGTCTTCTGTATCGCTGTGTTGTCCCTTACTTATTTACTACTGATGTCATCGTATAGTTTTTGGAGATATGCCATACCTCTTTTCTTGTTGTATCCAGGTTGCGCCCCTTTGTCGTACACCGCTTTCTGCAGTTTGTTGTCGTAGATGAGTGAGTTTTCCTCTGACACAACACCGAAGGCATCGTTGATGGTAAAGAATGCAAACTTGGGTGTGGCATCGCTCAGCATGTTCTTGCTGAAGACAAATTCCTTGTGGGGGATTCCCAACTGACCGAGCAGTGTTGCGGCGATGTCCTGCTGCGAACCGATGAGGTTGACGGTCATGGGGTGTGTTATCGCTCCACCGGTTAGGATCAATGGTATCTGGTATCTGCTTCTGTCCTCGTTGTCAAGACTCTCCTTATAATATCCTACGTGGTCGGGCACAAGGATGACAAGGGTGTTCTTCCAGCGTGGCAGTCTTTTGTACTTTCTGATGAGTCCTCCTATCACGCTATCTGTGTAGGCAAAGGCATTGAGACTTTTGTCAGGGAGACGATTGTACGGAACGTCAAATGGTTCGTGGCTGCTTGATGTCTGGAATACGCGGAACATGGGAACCTTCGAATGGTCGTGCTCGATGTCGTCCAGTAATTTGTCTGCTACTAAATGGTCGTGTACTCCCCATTTGCTCTGTCTTTCACTGGCAGGGAAGTCGCTTTCTGAAACAATCTTTCCAAATCCTTGTGAAACGAGATATGAGCGCTGGAAAGCAAAGTCTACATCACCACCGTAATAGTATGCTGACTGGTAGTGCTTGTGTTCTTGCAGCGAGCGAACCAGCGAAGGAAGGGCAGCAGCTTTTGCGGGATAACGCATGATGCTTGTCGTCGGTTGCGCAGGATAACCGCTTAGTATCGAGACAAGTCCGCGGTCGGTACGGAAGCTGTTGGCATAGAACCGGGTGAAGAGTATGCCTTCTTTGGCGATGGAGTCGAGTTGCACGGCAACGTCCTTGTATGTCCCCAACGACGGAAGAATGTCGTTGGCAAAACCTTCCATGACGACAAGGAGAATATCTGGCGCTGTCTTTCGTGCGTAGACGTTGAGTAGGGGATAGGTGTTGGCATCGCTTGTGCTGGTCATGGAACAGAATATTTGTGTTGCCTCTTTCTCGTCCATATAACGGTACATGGAAGAGAAGTCTTCCTGATGGTCTATGGCTTCAAACAGACTAAACATAGGATTGACCGCGGCATGGTTGAGAAAGGCATCCTGACAAAAATAAACCTTGCCAGTGTTGTTGGTTGATACGGAAAAGCCTCCTCTTATGGGGATGATAAGCAGTCCCGTAAGCAAGAGTAGTAGGAGGGAGGTGCGTATACGATGCCTATCCATCTGTCCGCTATAATAAAGTCGTCTGCCGTAGCGGTCGCGCTTCGGTGTTCTCATCCTCAGTGTCAGCCATATCAGGGCAGCAAGTATCAGCATGCATATCAGTCCTGTTGCGACAAATAGGAAGCTGACACTGGCAAAAGCATCCTTGGGCGAAGAGAAGAAGTAGTAGAACGGGGTAGTGTCGAGGGGAAATTTCCAATAGGGGTAAAGTGCTGTGTTCAGAGTGAAACAGAAAGCGATGGCAAGGGCTATCACTGCGTAGTAGACATTAAGGATGGGACGTACGATGTCTTCCCTTATCCATATTGAGGCGATGGTAAACAGCCCCGGCAGTGCGGCAAGATAAGCCGCCATTGCAAGGTCAAGGCATAACCCGTGGTAGACAACTGAAGGAACAGAACAAAGCATCTCTTTCCACGGCATAGATGAAGAATGGGCTATAACCATGAACAGAGGCTTTTGTATCATGAAGACAATCAGCAACTTGATATATATAGTAAAAAAACGTTTGATGTATCTCATTTTGTTCTTATGATTGATATAGTATAGGTTCGATGCTTGGCAAGCATGTTTCCTTGGCAAAATTACTGTTTTTCTCTGGTCTATACAATTTATTTGTCGTTAATTAATAAAAAAACACAAAAAAAATGGCTGGTTCATTATTTTGTGTTATTTTAGCAAGATAAATTTTTCTTTTCTGACTATCTTCTTTTTCCTTTCATCAATAACTTTACTTTTGAGAAGGATTGGAGAAGTGAATTACAAAAAGATACACAATTGATACCATATGAACATTTAAACTAAAAGACTATGAGTAAATACAACATTCGTAAGATTGACCCCAAGCTTGCCGAGTATCATGCCGGCATGAGTGAAAAGCAGAAAGACATACTGTATCGTGATATTTTAAGAGTACTTGTGGATGAAGGCAAATTCATCGAACATGATTTCTCTGCAGGTAAATTAGCCAAGGAACTTGACGTGCCACCACAGGCGGTGTCTGTGGTCTTTGCTACTCGGTTTCATAAGAGCTTTCCCCTGTATGTCAATGATTGTAGGATAGAGTATGCCGTAGCCCTCCTTTCCGACAGAAATAATAAAAAGGTCAATTTAGGATATATAGGAGAAATGTGTGGTTATGCAACACGGCAAAGCTTCTATTCTAACTTTTACAGAAGGATGGGGTGCACCCCAAAAGAGTATAGAAATAGGTGTTTTCCAAATCCTTGTAGTGGCGTCAATCTTCATGACTCAATTAAAAAAGTGAAATAAATTTGTGAAATACAAAGAAAAATGTTACTTTTGCCGATGGTTTTTTCGTATACTAACAAACTTAGAATATTATAACAATAACCATTTATT
>CAVCDC010000011.1:0-42558 GCA_963600865.1 Firmicutes bacterium CAG:103 | reverse complement strand
CGGCGGCTCAGGCGACATGGATTAGTCCATCGTGTCTCTCCTAAATACTTCCCTTGACGTTTTAGTCAAAAACAATCCGGGTATTGGCGGCAGTGATGTCGCCAAGACTTTTTTGTCTGCGCCCGTCAAGGAACATGCATCCTGTCATCTGTTTTCTATCAGTCTACAGTTCTGAAAATGAAGCCAAAAGCTTGGAAAATTCATTTTCTTTCAATTTCGCACGAAACACCCCGAATATATAACAACCACCGCTTTTATACGCCGAATATCTGAAAAATGTGACAAAAGACATTTTCTTTGATATTTTTTATATTTTTGTTTTGATTTTTTATATCTTTTCGTAACTTTGCAAAGGATAACGTTATTATAAACAGCAGTATGTAGTAATAAAACAAACAGTAATAAAACAAGTAGTAATAAAACAAGCAGCAACAAAACAAGCAGCAACAAAACAAGCAGCAACAAGTAGTAACAAACAGTATCAACAGAAATAATGTATTTATGAAGAAGAAAAAGATGATGAACCACTTTTGCGCAGCGACGATAGGAGTCGCTTTCGCAGCCTGGCTTTCTCTGTCTCTGTCATCGTGTTCCGACAATGACAACCTGAGCAGTTCTCCAGGCATCTACCATTACGAAAAATTAGTATTGAACAGTGACGCAGAGGAATCTCTCGTACTGGACAGCGTCTCGTCGCCCATCAAGTCGATAGGCGCATGCCCCGACTGGGTGGAAGTGACCAGCACAGGCGACATGAGCAACGGTCACCCCGTAGTAGTCCTCAAGACGAAGAGGAGTGTCACCGACACGCCCAACAAGGCAGACATCATCCTGTACTCGGAGAACAACGACCAGGTGACGCTGACCGTGAAACAGTCGTTCATCTACAAAGGTCATGGACTCCTGACCAGCACCAGGTTTACCAACGACTGGGAGAACATGGACACCATCACGATCTACTCAAACCACCAGCACCAGAGGGTGAACCTGCCGTGGGCCGACATGAGCGTGACAACGCTGCCAAGTACCATTCGCCGCGACGTGAAGAAGGCAAACGGATGGGAGATGGCGTTCAGCGTACTCGACAACGAGGGAATGGACGACTGTAACTACTTCGCACTCTACAACCGTTACCTCGGCATCCTGAGGGTGTTCCACTTCGTCACCAACGCCACGACCACGGGTTCGAAATACTCGTTTGAGGTGAACATGGGCGCTACGGACAAGAACTGCAAGTTCCCGTTCTATCACGCGCTGAGCTACGCCATCCCGTCCAATCACACGTCCCTGCCTACCATGATGAACCTCCTGGACGACGGAACATCAAGTGGCAACACGTTCAAGTCGTTCTACACTCCGTATACGGCAATGTCGTCGACAGCACTGAGCCGTGGATGGACCGCCTTCGACATCGACATGTCGGCATACTGTCCGAGCAACAACGAATGGCTCAACTCTGGCGAGGAACTGAGTTTCTTCTGCAAGACCGAGTTGCAGCAGAAAATCACCCTCGAGGGCACGCTGAAGGCGAACATCAACGGTAAGTATTCTTCAGCTGAGCAGACTGCATCGGCATCAAGCGGTATCAGCGCACTGTTGGAAAAGGGTTCAAGCATGCTCGGAAACGTGCAAGGCTCGGCATTGGCTGCCATTCAGAAGCAGTTGACGGGAAGCTCGTGGAACGTGTACAGTTGCTACGCCAGCACAGCGCTGAGCTTTGCCGGATTCATCTACGACTGGGCTACTACCAACCCGTATGCGGAGAACATCACCGACTCCATGCCGGGCAAGATAGAGATGACCCTGACTGGCGACATCGACCTGTCCGGATACATCTCAAGCCTCGCCTCCAACGGCGTCACTCCGCTGACACTGACCACCAACCAGCTCAAGAACTTCTCCAACAAGACAGGAAAGGGCGTGTGGAGCCTTGCCGAAGACCCAGTGATCTACGTGGTGAACGACAGAATCATGGGAGACTCGAGATACGTCAACATGACGGTGAACAGCGACGGCACATACGGTTGCCCCACCGCCGACAACTATCACCTCAGACTGATCTCGTTCTTCGACCCCACGAGCATCAAACTGAACATCAACCCCGACGAGTTTGACGACGTATCAAACGTGAAGGTGGTCTGCAACTACGGCGTCTACCCCGACGTGAACAAAGGCTACTCTGACAAATACGCCAAGATGATGAACCTGGACAGACCGACCATGAAGATCGTGAAGGACGGCGAATCGATGTCCATCTACAGGTCGCTGAACTCGTCTAACAAGACCAAGTATCTGAACCTGCCCCACACTAACTTCATGTCAGAGCAGTTGGAAGAGACTGAGGGCAACTGCACGGTGGTGAAGCAGGCTGGCTCCAACCTCCGCTACTACGGCAGGAAGATGACAACCGCCGAGCTCGCTGACATCAAGAACTTCGTCATGTCGCCGCAAGTGTACCTGCCTTACAACAACGAGAGCGGAACGACTGTCTACAACGGAGAGATGCCCGACTTCGTGGTGTTTGTGACCGTATCGTTCAAATCGCACGGACGCGACTTCATCTTCAGCCAGAGATTCCTGCCCAAGATACAGATGATATCAGCAAACGACCTGAGTGCGAAGTACAACGAGTTGGTGGACTACTCCAACAAGTGTAAGAACAAGCAGGCTGTGAACACACTGAAGACAAACGGCAGCGTGGGAGTGCAGCACTTCGAGGGAGACGGAGCCATCCAGAAGACTTTGAACATACTGAAGGCTGTTATCAACTACAAGTAATAAGAACATCACATTATATTAATAGAACAATACATTTGTGACATGAAGAAATTAAAGTTTTTCGCACTGTTTGTGCCATTGACAATAGGTATGCTATCGCTTGCTGCCTGCTCGTCTGACAACGACGACAGCAACAACAACGACAACGACACACACGAGGGAAGCGTCACCTCGTTCGACCAGGTGAAGTTCCTGCAAAACAACATCGTGGAGGTAGACTCCATGGGCAATTTCGTACAGCGTGTCAATGGCGCCATGCTGAACTCTGCCGACTCTACCGAACTTTCCGTCAAAGCGTTGGACATCGCCGCAGCTACTAAAATGTTCAAGAGCTGGCTGTCGCCAGACACCAAGGTGGAGGCAATCGCCCCGTCGGAGGTAGACCTGAAGGCCGACCTGAAGGACGAGGACGGCAACGTGAAGGAAACCGTCTACTTCAAGGCAACGGAAGGCAAGGGCAATGTCGCCGAGGTGACATTCGCAAAAGGTGGCGTGCTCAAGCACTTCAAGAAGGTCAAGTTCATCAGCCGCTGGCCGCTGACGGGTGGTTACTCAGCATACAATGTTGGCGACCGCGAGCAGCACGACACATATACCGACGGCATGAGAGAGTGGGTCTGCATCAGGGAAGCACAGGACGGCGTTGCCGGAATGTTGGTCTATCTGAGCGTCACTGCCGACAACTGGCCCCCAATCAAAATAGGCAACTTCGCTTCTCCCTCCTTGGCAAAGGCAGCAGCCGACATCATCAAGACCGACTGGAACACATACGTAGCCTTTTTCAAGGACGCCGGACAGAACCTGAACAGCGACGAGTACTACTGGATAGACGACTGGAAATTCTATCTCGTTGGCAGCGCCCTTTATGCCATCAGACTCTATAATGGCGACATCGACTGGTTTGACCGATGGATGAGACCTCACAAGCACTACATACAGATCAGAACATTCGGTCTGACAAACAACAACTGATGATTTCCACTTACTATTCACATAAACACAGAAAACACATTATTATAATATGAAGAAGTTTAAAATTTATGCCCTGTTGGCAACATTGGCAATAGGCATGGCGTCGTTCAGCGCTTGTTCGTCAAACAACAATGACGACATCCCAGGGACAAATGGGGAAGGCTATGAAGGCAATCGACCAGACAGTCTCAGAGTGACCTCGTTCGACCAGGTGCGTTACCTGCAAGACAACATCGTGGAGGTAGACTCTACGGGAAAATTCGTACAGCGTGTCAACGGTATGGTGCTGAACGAGGCTGACACCACCGTACTTACAGTTCGCGTAGACAGCGTAGGAGCCGCCCTGCGCAAGTTTATGAGCTGGTTGTCGCCCGACACAAAGGTGGTAATGACTACGCCGTCGGCCATCAATGCGCATGCAGACCTGACAGACGGTGACGGCAATATACAGGAGACCGTATACTTCAAGGAGGTGGGCGAAGGAAACACCATCGCTGAAATGAGCTTCAAGAAGGGTGGCGTGCTCAAACACTTCAGTAAAGTCTTGTTTGTCAAGAAACTGCCAATGCTGACCGACGCCCGTTCTCCATACACTGTCGGACAGACAGAAGAGTATGAAACCTATACTAACGGTAAGCAAAAATGGCTTTGCGTAAGAGAGGCAAAGGACGGCTCCGCAGGACTGTTGGTGTACCTAAGCAAGGATCAGGATACGAACTGGGGACTTAGTAATATCGGCAATTTCGCTTCTCCCTCTTTGGCAAAGGCCGCATCTGAGGCAATGAGGGCAGACTGGGATAAATTTGTGGGATATTTCAACGCACTGGATCGAACCTTAGGTCGAGATGATTACTATTGGATTGACGACTATAGGTGGTATGCTGTTGTTTTTGGTTTTTGTGCCATCAGACTTTACGACGGCAACATCGACTGGTTTGACGCCATATGGTGGTGGAAAAAGGAAAACACTAAACATTGTTATTTCATTCAGGTCAGGACATTCGGACTGGTAAACAAAGAATGATATCGATAAGGACAAAAAAAACTGGGATGCGCTCCATAAAAGTGCATCCCAGTTATTTTTTTTGTGCAGTACGTAAGACTGCTTGTCTGTTTCTATTTTTAGAAGGTGTACTTCACACCGATCTGACCGCGCCAGCGGCTGTAGTAGTCAGAGTAGTACTTGATGGGGGTGGTAGAGTCATTGTCGAACTGGAAGGCACCGTTGCCCTTGTAGGTGATCGGTGTGACAAGTTCGCTGTTGTAGCTGCTGCCATAGGTGTGACCCCATTTCTTGTTGAGGAGGTTGGCGACATTGAGAATGTCCATTGTCACCTCCAAAGAGTGAACATACTTGCCTACCTTGATGCCGAACTTCTGACCGAAGTGGAAGTCGAAATGGCTCTCGAAGGGCAGGTTGTCAGCGTAGCGCTCGTAGTACTCGCCACGGTGCTCGTTGAGGTAAGCCGTACCGGCAAGCCACTTCTTCAGGTTGGCGCGCTGCTGGTCCTGAGAGTACTTCACGGTCTTGTTGTCTGACATCATGATGGGGGTGAAGGTCATCTTGTCAATCTGCTCGTCGGTAGGGATGAAGATCAAGTCGTTGGAAGCACCGTCGCCGTTGAGGTCACCGTTGTAGTAGAGCGAGTAAGGAGCACCGCTCTGACCCTGGTAGATGATACCGATGGTGGTGGTGAAGAGCTTCTTGGGACCATAGTTGATGTGGTAGAAGGCAGAAGCCTTGACGAGGTGGGGCACGTTGAACGCACTGTTGGAAAGCTCTGGCTCGTTGGAAGAGAAACGGGTGGAGTTGTTACGCCAGTTGCTCTGTGCCACTGAAGAGATGGCGCTGCAGATGCTCTTGGACTTGGTGTAGGTGTAAGAAGCCGACAGGTCGAGACCGAAGTCGAAGTGCTTCGTACCAGAGAGCGAGAGGTTGTAGGAGTAACCCTTGCTCGTGTTGTGCATCGCATAGATGTTGCTGAAGGAAGAAGCCGACTTCACCTTTTGGAATACGGGGCGGTTGTCCCAGTACATATAGGTGGTCTGACCGAGTGTCTCGCCAGTCTCCTCGTAAGCGATGTTCTTGTAGTAGACATCGTTGAGGTTCTTGCTGAAGATGGCCTCTGCCGTCCAGTCGATGCCAAGGGCACGGAAGTCGAAACCGAGGTTGAGACGGAGGTTCTGGGCAAACTTGAAGTTCTTGTCGAAGACGTTGACCAACTGGCTGCCGCTGGCGTTCAACTTCTGTGCATTGGTACCCTGATTGTTGGGGTCGACGAGGAGCTCGAGGGTGGTTCCCTTGTTGTTCGAGCTGGAATAAGAAGAGAACTGCACACCCGTGTTGGTGAAGTTGTTGCTCAACCATACGAAAGGAATGCGACCGGTGAAGACACCGACACCACCGCGGAGGATGTACTTATGATCCTTGTTGATGTCCCAACGGAAACCTACACGCGGACTCCACATAGGAGAGCTGGAGAGCTTGTGGTTGGTGGTGTAGGAATAACCCTCAGCCGCAGCCCAGTTGTTGAATGTTGGGTTCTCAGTAGGAGTATCGAAGAAGAGGGGAATGTCGACACGCAGACCATAGGTGAGCTGGAAGCTGGTGGTGATGTCCCACTTGTCCTGTGCGTAGAATGCCAACTGTCCGGCACCGAAGGTTGGAGCCCAGAGAGGAGTGCCCGTCACAGCCGTGTTGGCAGTGGTGTAGTAGAAGTTCTTGATCTTGCTGCCGTCTGGCTGACCAGCATAGAATGAGTCTATGTATCCGTTGAAGTCTGCTGGGCTATCGAAGTAATAGCATCCGTAGAGGTTCTGGATGAAGAGGTTGCTGAATCTATAGAACTCGTTGTGCGTACCGAAGGTGAAGGTGTGGTTGCCGTGCAACCATGTGAAGTTGTCCTCCACGCTGTAGATGTCCTGGTCCAGAGAGTTGGCCATGGAAGAATACTCGTTACCGATGTTGACGGTACCGCTGCCCACATTGTAGATGGTGATGGAGGGAGCAGCAGCACCCGAGCTACGGCTGTCGCGTACTCTCACGTAGGAAAGACGTGCCTCGTTGCTCAACACGGGAGAGATGCGGCTCTGCAACTCGGCAGAGAAAGAGTTGGTCTTGGAATGGAACTCATAGAGGTGGTCTGTGGTGTTGAGCACTGACATAGAGCCGAGACCATTCAACTGGCGTGCGTCGACGAGACTCCAGCGGAAAGAGAACTTGTTGAAGTCGTTGATGTTCCAGTCGAGTTTGACACCGCCCTTGTGGCTTCTCACATACTTGTCCTCGTTAGACCATGAGGGATTATATTCATAACCGTTGTCCTTGCCATACTGAACGAGTCTGTCAAGCAAGTTCTGAGCCACGTCAGAGTCGAACTTGGCGCCTGTGCTGCCGAAGCCATACTGTGTGGGATAGGTCTTGTTGGAATACTCATAGTTAGCGAAGAAGAAGAGCTTGTTCTTCACGATGGGACCGCCGAGGGTAAAGCCTGCGCGAATCTCCTTCTCCTTGTCGTAAGGGTCGGCATAAGTGCCGTCGAGCTTCTTGTAGTGACGACCTACGAACTCCTGGTTGTTGCCATCGAAATAGGCGCTACCGTGAAATTCGTTGGTACCGCTCTTGGTGATGGCGTTGATGGCACCACCCGTGAAACCGCCCTGGCGAACGTCGAAGGGAGCCACGTTGATCTGTACCTGGTCGATGGTCTCCATAGAGACAGGCTGGGTGCCCGACTGTCCGCCGTTGCTACCGTTGGAGGTAAGACCGAACACGTCGTTGTTCATCACACCGTCTATCTGGAACGAGTTGTAACGGTTGTTGGTACCGGCAAACGACATGGCGCCGCTCTGACCGTTGGTGGCCAACTGAGGGTTCATGCGAGCCACGTCGGCAATGCTATGCGAGATGGAAGGCATGTCCTGTATCATCTGCGAGTTGATGCTCTGTGCGGCACCTGTCTTGGAACCGTTGAGACCAGCCTTGCCAGCCACTACCACCTCGTCGAG
Source organism: Firmicutes bacterium CAG:103 (assembly GCA_963600865.1). Taxonomy (GTDB): domain Bacteria; phylum Bacteroidota; class Bacteroidia; order Bacteroidales; family Bacteroidaceae; genus Prevotella. Next base: position 34,800 of record CAVCDC010000011.1, on the reverse strand, counting down.
CAGATGGGAGTCTTCCTGAAGAGTGCAGGAGAGATTCTGGCTCTCACCCAGGCTGAGCGACACGTTCTGGAATGTCTTGGGTTGGTAACCGATGTAGGAAATCTCTACATTGTAGGGGCCGCCCGGGCGCATACCCTGAATGGTGTAACGACCGTCCATGTTGGTAACGGCACGGTAAACGGTGCCCGAAGGTTTGTGGGTAGCTGTCACCGTAGCTCCGATAACAGACTCGCCCTGCGAGGTCACCTTACCACTGATGCCAGAGGTTGTAACCTGTGCCATCGCTGCCGACACAAAAAACATCATGACAGCAAACAGCAAATGCAATCTTTTCTGCATACCTAAAATAAAATTAGTTAATAATCGAGTGACTTTTTAAGTCCTTTTTTGTTTTATGCCGCAAAATTAAACAAAAATTTCGATATAAATGTTACAAAGATTATAAAATGTGCATATTATTCCTTACTTTCGCCGGAAGTAAGGAATTTAGGGAAGTTAGAGACGAAATTAAGGGAAGTTATCGCTCCTTCTAACTTCCCTTAACTTCTTTAACTACTCTTTTCTCTTCCAGATATTCATCACCTTGCGACGGATGGCTACGATGTTCAGGACCGACACCAAGAGGAACAAGCCCAAGCCGAGGGTGACGGCAGGCAGCATCGTGCCCTCGTCGAGGTTGGGGTAGATGACCTCGATGAAGTCCATGTAGTAGCCGCGCACGTAGAAGAGGAGGGTCCAGGCGATGGCAAGGACCACGACGTTGAGCAGGATGGTGAGCACCTGGTAGGGCTTCGCCACTGCCGCTGGACTGTAACCGATGAGCAGGAGGTTCTCCAACTTGGACGAGTTCTTCTGCACCAAGAGGTAGATGCTGAGCATGAGGATGTAGAAACTGAGGACGGAGATGATGAGTCCGACGACCATCACCGCCGACACCATCATGCGGAGGAAATAGGTGGTCTTCTCGGCGTCGAGCTTGTCCGACTCCACCTCGTAGCCGTTGTCGTCAAGATACTTCGTGATGGTCTGGCCTGTGGGGTTGCCCACCTCCACGATGACGCGCGTGGGGTCGCTGTGCCTGTCGGGCGCAAACTCGTGGTTGCTCCAGTCCATGAACGCCTGGGGCACGAGGATGGTGTTCAGACGGTTGGAGAAACCTATCACCTTGCCCTTGAACTGCTCCTTTCGCTCGCCTGCCTGGATGAAGATGTTGAAATCTATCATCCCCACCAGTCCGTCGCTGATCTTGGGCAGTGAGTGGCTCTGGGCAAAACCGAAGTTGTACATATTAATATAGGTACGCGGGAGGATGACGGGCACCTCCTTGGCGCCAGGCACATACTTCCAGTGCTGCAGCGACACGTCGACGAAGCTATCGGGCACACTCTCGAAGAAGAGTTCCGTGTTGAGGACATTCACACCGTTGACACCCATCGAAGCGTCCACCTTGTACTCCGTAGACGAGAAACGCCCTGCCTTCTTGACAAAGGGCTGCGTCTCAAGGTCTTCCATGTCCGAAGCGGAGAACGTGTTGGTGCGACCGCTGAGCGTGTTGCCCACGCCTATCTTCTTGCTCACAATGAGATAGTCGGCCTTCATAAAACTGTCCTGCTGCGTGAAGACAGGGAGAATGTCCTTATAAAACTGGAAGCCGAAGAGCACGATGAGCATGCCAAAGAGATTGGCAAAGGCAAACCCGGCAAACTGAGGTATACTGATGTGCTGACGCAATAATTTCCAAACCAGATTCATTATAATGAAAATTTATGATTTCTAATTCAACTTTCGGAATCCGATAGGAAGGAATTTAATGAAGTTAAGGGAAGTTATCGCTCCCGATGGTCGCTTAGGAAGTTAAGGGACAACAGCTTTATTGCTCGGTTCTCTCTTGCGAGAAGTAATGGTATTGTCCCTTAACTTCCCTCTAACTTCCCCTAAATTCTATAAATTCCCTTCTTCAGAAATTTGTAATTTATTATTTATAATTTGTAATTTATAATTTCACAATTGATTCGTACGCCAAGTCCATGTGTTTTCCGATGCTCGTGACGATGACGCCCGCCCCCTGCGCCTTGGCCTCTGTCATCATGATGTCGGCCATGATACGCGAGTTGCGCTCGTCGAGGTGACTGATAGGCTCGTCGGCAAGGAGGAAGTCGAAGGGCTGGCAGAGAGAACGTATCATGGCGACACGCTGCTGCTGACCGAAGGACATGCGCCCTATCTTAGCGTCTACCTTGTCGGCAATGCCCAACATGTCAAACCACCGCAGGATGTCCTCGCGGCTCTTGAATCCCGTCAACTTGTTCTTGATTTCCACATTCTCCAAGGCGGTGAGCTCGGGGAAGAGGCGCAGCTCCTGGAAGAGGTGCGAGATGTGGTGCATGCGCACATCCACCCAGTCTGAGCACTTGTAACGCATCGTGTCGTCGCTGTCAAACAGCACCTTGCCCGTGTAGTCGTGGCGATAACCCACCACATAACTGCAAAAGGTGCTCTTGCCCTTGCCGCTCTCTGCCTCTACAAGGTAAAGATGGCCCTTACGAAAGGTGACGTCCTGCCTCCACACCTCGGAGACGAGGTCTTCACGATGGGAAAATACCTGAGGCAGTACAGACTGAAAACTGATTGTATCCACGTTAATTATATAAATATCTGAAGTTAAAGAAGTTAAGGAATTAAAGGAGTTAAGACATCAGCCTTTGTGGCGCGAGCCTTATTTATAATTTATCATTTTTTCCGGCGCGAGCCTTATTTATTATTTATCATTTATAATTTATAATCTCCCTCTCTCCTCATTTCATCGTATAGACGACACATGCCACATCGCCGAAGAGAGGACTGAGCAGTGAGGACACGGCGCCCATGGCATCCTTGCCGCCGCCCGTCAGACTGAGGTTGACCACCATTGCCACCTTCTGTCCCTGAATCATCTGCTGAATCTTTACAGGGAGCGGCCTACGGGCAGGAAGGAGCGCCGCCTTGGCACCTTCCAAGTCATTGCCACTATAGAACTGCTGGTCTTCGGTGACACCGAAGTAGAACGATGTCTTGCCGTCAGTGTAATGGAAAGCATCCTTGCCGCAGTCGGTGATGGAAGTGCCTGCTGGACAAGACTTCTTCCAATAGTCCACGTCCATCAACCAATGGGCGAGGGACAATTTTGCCACCATCTTCATCTGCCAGTTGCCCTCACCGAAAGAAGGCAGGACAATAGACAGGTCGCCGTCAATGCTCCTCACGATGTTGTCCATGTCGATGGCGGTGTTGAGTCCCATCAAGAGGGTCTGCATACTACTGTTGCGCTGAAGCAAAGGGAGGAATTTAGGACCGTAGACATGCATGAAGATGCCCGCCGTAGCATCGGAAGGCATGCACGCCAAATAGTCGCCGGCAATGGGTTGATAGATATTCATCGCCTCCTGCAAAGCCTTGTCTATGGCAGGACGGAAGGAGGAGGTGCTGCCCGTGACATGGAGCACACCGTCTTCCATGGTCATGCCTGCCGAAATGACGATCTGCGAGGCATCGGCGTCCTTGGGAGCACCGATGGTGAAGGGAGCCACAAACTTCTCGGGGAGTGCCTGGGCATAAGCAGCCATGGCGACGGGCGAAGAGATGCTGTCAAGTTTTCCAAACAAGCGGGACTCCTTGACGCCCGACTTCTCGTCGGCTCCGAGCATCTTCGTCATCTGGCGCTGCAACTCTGCCTGGGCATCGGCGACGACAGGTCCCATGACGAGCAACGCCTTGGAAGAGAAGCCCACGAGCCACGAACCGTTGAGGACAGTGAAATGGTAACCCTTGCGCTCGGTAAGGGCAGTACAACAACGCTCATTCTCCAACTGGGTGAGCCATGCCGTCACATCGTCCTCGTCATCTACCTTGGCGCAAAGGCCGAGGGTGCCGTCCTGGGTCTCAAAGAGATAGACCTTCTCTGTTACGTCAATGCCGCACTTGGACGGGTCGTCCGCATGCAGCATTTCCTTCAATACTCCGTCCTTGCCACTCATCCCCTTCTGCGAAGCCACCCCGGGGAGGTCTATCGACACAAGAGCCGTACTCTTGGCAGGGATGACATTCAGGTAGTCGTCGCCTGAGCAAGAACAGAATACAATCATCACCGCCAGCAGCATGACCATGCACGCCACTGCCGACCTATATTTCTTCATTCCAAACATATTGTTTCTATATCATTTACGGCGAGTAAGGTTGGCCAAAGCCACCGCCATCAGTCCGGCGGTCTCTGTGCGCAGACGACTGCTGCCGAGCGTCACAGACTCGTAGCCATGCTCCACGGCGGAGCGCACCTCTTCTATGGAGAAATCGCCTTCGGGGCCTATAAGGACGGTCACATCTGCCTCATCGTCAGCGTAGGGGCGAGACAGTTCCGTGAAGAGGTCTTTCCGCTCTACCTCTTCATAACAGTGGCAGATGAACTTCCTGCCCTTGCGAGGACGGGAGATGAACTCCTTGAACGAGACCATCGAGTTGATGACTGGCTTCCATGCCTTGTGGCTCTGCTTCACCGCCGAGACGATGATCTTTTCGAGTCGGACAGTACGCATCACCTTGCGCTCGGAGAACTTGCTGTTCAGGAATGTCAGTTCGTCGAAGCCTATCTCCGTAGACTTCTCTGCCATCCACTCTATGCGGTCCATCATCTTGGTGGGAGCGATGGCGAGATGCACATGTCCGTTCCATGCTGGCTGCTGTGGCAGCACCTCCTTGACCTCGTACAGGCAACGCTTCGTAGCTGCGAGCGTCACCTCGGCACGATAGAAGTTGCCCACACCGTCCATCATGAATATCTCGTCACCCGTCTTGATGCGGAGCACACGCAATGCGTGCAGTGCCTCCTCCATGGGAAGTTCGGTGGAGGTGGCTGCATCGGGCACATAGAAGAATCGTGTTTCTTTCATTTTTATGGTTAAAATTGAATGCCTTCGTTGGGGCCGTTTGGATTAATCTGGTCGTGAGAACCGTAATGGCCATTGCGGTCGCCTGAGTCGTTATGGTCGTTATGGTCTTTCCTGTCGTGGCGCTTCCTCAGCTCGTCACGCAGACTGGACGCCATCTCGTAGTCCTCTGTCTCTATGGCGTGCTTGAGGGAGGTCTGCAGCATGTCGTCGGTAACAACATCCACGGGAAGGGGTATCTGCACCATTTCGCCGTCCTCATGTACGGCATGGGCCTTCAGCAACGCAGCATCGACAAAGATGGGCACAGGGGCAACCAAAGACAACAGGATGCCGTCGGAGCATCTGATCGGCTTTCGCTCTCCGGTCTGCACGTCTTCCAGATGACCAAGATATTTGCCCTTGTTGATTCCACAGATAACGAATCGGTATTGTTCGCTCAGGTTGACGTTCTTCAGGAACATGTCTGTCAAAACCTCTGGTAAGAGCTCTTCCGTATGTGAATGGAGCGAAGCATCCATGCGCATGCGCAACTGATAACCCATGTGTTCATCGCACGGGACAACCAACTGGCGCGAAGTGGCTGGGTCGATGAGCATGACAAGCACCAACTCGTTAGAACCCATGACCTTGGACAAGCCTTTTATTTGTAATCGTATTAAATCTGCCATTTATATGACTGTTATTTTTTCTTGGAAATTACTCTCTCGCGGTCTTGGACCTTTTATGCACTTGCCTTCTTCGGTCTGAACATCAAGGCAAAGAGGACTCCTACCACGAGGGCATAGGCGGCGAAGATGAGCCAGCACGGTGCCCAGTCTACCACGCCCTCAGCATTGGTGTGCGCATTGACGATAGCCTGGGCAGAGAGTGTTCCAACCGTAGCCCCCACTCCATTGGTCATGAGCATGAACAAGCCCTGTGCACTGGAGCGCATGGCTGGGTCGGTGGCTCCGTCCACATAGAGCGAACCGGAGATGTTGAAGAAGTCGAAAGCCACGCCATACACGAGCATGGAAAGGATGAACATCCACACGCCACTACCGGGGTTGCCGATGCCGAAGAGGCCGAAGCGGAGCACCCAGGCGAACATGGCGATGAGCATCACGTTCTTGATGCCGTAGCGCTTCATAAAGAAAGGTATGAGGAGGATGCAACAGGTCTCGCTGACCTGGGAGAGCGAGATAAGGATGTTGGCATGGTTCACGCCAAAGGTGCCAGCATACTGTGGGTCGGCGCCAAAAGAAGTGATAAAGGGGTTGGCAAAGCCGTTGGTGATCTGCAGACTCACACCGAGGAGCATGGAGAAGACGAAGAAGATGGCCATGCGCTTCTGCTTGAAGAGGGTAAAGGCACGCAAGCCAAAAGCGTCGACGACGCTCTTTTTCTCGCCTTTGTCACTAACCGGACAAGCTGGCAGCGTGAAGGTATAGAGGAAGAGAATGCAGCTGACGATGCCCGAAACGACAAACTGGTTCTGGTTGGGTTGGAATCCCATCAGGTCGACGAGCCACATCATGCAGATAAATCCTACTGTTCCGAAGACACGTATCGGAGGGAAGTCCTTCACCGTGTCCATTCCGGCACGAGTCAAACCGTTGTAAGCCACCGAGTTGCTCAGCGCCAACGTAGGCATGTAGAAGGCTACGCTCAGCGTGTAAGTCCAGAAGACAAGAGAGAGGTTGCCCTGTTGCCCCATATAGGCGGCAGCAAACATGAGCAAGCCAGCCAACAGATGGCAGAATCCCAAAAGGCGCTGGGCAGGAACCCAACGGTCGGCAACAATACCCATCACCGCAGGCATGAATATAGAGACAACACCCTGGACAGCATAGAACCATCCTATCTGAGAGCCCATGCCGATACTTCCCAAATAAGTTCCCATCGATGTAAGATAAGCTCCCCATACTGCAAATTCAAGGAAGTTCATCAGAGCCAAACGTACCTTTAGATTCATATAGTCAAAATTGTTTTATCTCTTGCAAAGGTAATGATTATTATCGGAATAAAGCCAAAAAATCACCGATTAAAACTTAAAGAATGTGGATATTTAACAAAATATATGTAATTTTGCAGTCAAAACAGAACGAAAAAGATAATTTTAATATTTGGTAAAAAGAAAGATGTTATTGAGTTTTTTTCTTACATGCAACAAAATCGGGGCGTTCACTCTCGGTGGTGGCTACGCCATGATTCCTATCATGGAAAGGGAGTTCGTTGAGAAGAACGCGTGGATGGATAAGGAGGAATTTATGGACATCATGGTTGTGGCTCAGACGACACCGGGTGTCTTCGCCATAGATATGGCAAGTCACATAGGCTACAAACTGAAAGGTGTATGGGGCGGCATCGTGGGGGCGCTCGGCATTGCCCTGCCTTCCATCATCACCATCCTCATCATCGCCATTTTCTTCCATCAGTTCAGGGAGAACTACTGGGTCAACAAGTTCTTCTGCGGTGTGCGCCCTGCCGTGGTGGCTCTCATCGCAGCCCCTTGTTTCAAAATGGCAAAGACGGCGAACATCAACCGCTACAACTGCTGGATTCCCGTGGTGTGCTGCATCCTCATCGCTCTCCTCGACGTGTCGCCCATCTACATCATCATCGCAGCAGGAATATTGGGATGGCTGTATGGAAAGGTAAAAAAGTAAAAAGGTAAAAAAGCTTACACCGGATAAGGCTTATTACTAAAAAAAAAGAAAGGACAAAAAATGCTATTTTTAAAATTATTCATTGTCTTTACCAACATAGGTACGTTCAATTTTGGAGGTGGCTACGCCATGCTCTCCCTGATACACAACGAGGTGGTGGTCAACAACCACTGGCTCTCCAACGCTGAGTTTACTGACATCGTGGCAATCAGTCAGTCGACACCTGGTCCTATAGGCATCAACTGTGCCACATACACCGGTTATGTTGCCGTGCTCCATGCGGGTTATCCGGAATGGGCGGCTGTCTTGGGCTCCATCCTCGCCTCCCTCTCCATCGTATGGCTTCCGTTCATCATCATGATTCTCATCAGCCATTACCTCCTCACACACAAAGACTCGAAGATCGTGAAGGACATCTTCAGCGGACTACGTCCTGCCATCGTCGGACTGATTGCCGCAGCGGCATTGGTGCTGATGAACAAGGAAAACTTCGGTACGCCGCAAGAGAACCCTACCCTCTTCGCCGTCAGCGTAGGCATCTTCCTCTTGTCGTTCTACCTCACGGGATTCAAAAAGCTCAACCCCATCATGGTGATGTTGGCGTGTGGAATCATCGGACTGATTGTCTTCTGATGAATTAACTTTCGTAATCCGAAAGTAAGGAATTTGAGGAAGTTAAGAGAAGTTATCGCTCCCGATGGTCGCTAAGGAAGTTAAGGGACAACAGTTTTATTGCTTGATTGTCTCTTGCAAGAAGTAATGATATTGTCCCTTAACTTCCCTCTAACTTCCTTTAAATTCAATAAATTCCCTACTGAACAGATTGATAAAACACGAACCACAAAAAAAGTGTAATGAAAACTCAACCGAGCCGTCCATTACACTTTTTTCTTTTATGACAGGTTGTTCCTGCCTATTCTGTCTTTTCTATCTATTTAGTCTATTCTATCAACCTCATTTCCCGAGGTTCTTTTTCTTCTCTTCGAGTTCTGCTCTCTTGCGAGCCATCTCCTCCTGCTGCTTCAACTGCATCTCCTGGAGAGCCTGCATGCGAGCCATCAAACCGCTTGCCTTCTTCTGCGGGTTGCTCTTGTTCTCCTGGTAACGCTTCTCAAGGATGGCAAGGAGCTTGGCGTCATCTGTCGTCTTGCGCAGTGTCCACATGATGGCGGCACTGAAGAAGAGGGAGATGAAATAGTAGAAGTTCAAGCCCGACGAGTAATCGTTGAACATGAAGAAGAACATGACTGGCATGAGGAACATCATCCACTGCATCATCTTCATCTGCTCTGCCTGCTGACCCACCATTTGGTCCTTCTGCTGGCGCATGGTCATCCAAGAGTAAAGGAGGTTGGCGACGCAGAAGAGGATACAAGTCAAACTGAGGTGGTCGCCGAGCAACCAGATGTTGGTGTTCCACTCAAAGATGGGGTCGTAGGTGCTCAGGTCGTTCATCCAAAGGAAGTGCTCGCCACGCAACTGGATGGCGTTAGGCACAAAGTTGAACATCGCCACCCAGACAGGCATCTGTATGAGCATAGGCAGACAGCCCGACAGAGGACTGACACCATACTTGGCATATTCTGCCATCATAGCCTGCTGCTTCTGCATCTGGTCCTCAGGCTTGTTGTACTGTGCTGTCGCCGCATCAAGTTTCGGTTTGAGCACACGCATCTTCGCCGAACTCATGTAACTCTTCTTCACCATAGGATAGGTGATGAGCTTCAAGAGGAGCGTGATGAGAATCAGCACAATACCCATTGGGAAGATCTTGCTCAACCAGTCGAACACGTAGAGTGTGAAGAAGCGGTTGATCCAACGAATGATAGGCCATCCCAAGTAAACGAGCTTCTGGAACTCCAAATCCTTGCCGAAGGTACTTTCCTTCTCTGTGTTCTTAAGAATCTGGAAGTCGTTGGGACCGAAATAGAACTCAAACTCAGATGCCTTCTTTCCCGTCGGGTCGAAAGGCACCTTCATCTTTGCCTGGAACTGCTTCAGATAGCCCGAACCTTTCTCCTGCGGCACGGATGTCATGAAGGCATCCTTGTCGAAGTTGTCCTTCGCCACCATGATGGCTGAGAAGAACTGGTTCTTGAAAGCTACCCAGTCTGTGGCGTCCTCTATCTTCTCGTCTATCTTCTCACTGCCCTCACTCAGATAGTCGGTACCACCCTCTGTCTTGTGATAGGTAAGCGTAGTATAGCGGTTTTCGAACATGAAGCCACGCTCCTGCTGGCGCGCCTTGTCGCTCCAGTCTACGTCCATCTTGCTGTAATTGGGAGAGAAGAGACCTGCCATTCCCTCGGTCTGCAGACTCATGTGCAGCATGTAGTCCTTGCCGAGCGTATAGTTCAGGACGAGCTTCTTGCCCTCTCCAGCCACTGCGGTCATGGTCACCGTCGTGGGAGAGACATTGGAAGGTGTGAAGTAGAGGTCGCTGGTGATGATGTTAGCTTCCTTCGCCTCCAACATGAACTTCAGACTCTGCTCGTTGCCATCGAAGAGGGTGACATCCTTGGCATCAGCCGAACCGTCCTTCACCTTCAGGTTGTGACCTACATAACCCTTGACGACAGCCTTCTCTATGGTTCCGCCCTTGGTGTTGAGAGTAAGTTCTACCTTGTCGTTCCTTAACACAATCTTCTTAGCCTGGCCATTCAGCGCAGAATAGAAAAGGGCAGTAGAGTCGCCCTCCACCTTCGCCTTGGCCTCAGCCTGCCTCTTGTCGGCAGCAGCCTTGTTGGCCTTCTCCATCTCCGCGTGCTTCGCCTTAGCGATGGAATCCTGGACAAAGGCAGCTCTCTGCTCTTCGGCAGATGGCTGCGAATACCAACTGAATCCTATCAGCACTACGGCTATCAAGAGAAAACCAATAATGTTGTTTTTGTTCATCTGTTTATTTCTTGTTTTCTATTGCTGTCTTTACGAAGTCTACAAAGAGTGGATGGGGTTTCAGCACCGTGCTCTGATACTCTGGGTGATACTGGGTGCCAATGTACCATTTCAAACCAGGTATTTCCACGATTTCCACCAAGTCGCTCTCAGGGTTGCGACCTACACACATCATGCCGTTCTTCTCATATTCCTGCTGGAACTCGTTGTTGAACTCATAACGGTGGCGGTGGCGCTCCTGTATGTGCTCCTTCTTATATATATTGAACACGCGAGAGTTCTGCTTCAGCACACATTCATAAGCACCGAGGCGCATGGTTCCTCCCATGTTCGAGATGTTCTTCTGCTCCTCCATGATGTCAATAACATTGTGTGGAGTCTTCTCGTCCATCTCGCGAGAGTTGGCGTCAGCATATCCCAACACGTTGCGTGCGAACTCAATGACCATCATCTGCATACCGAGGCAGATACCGAAGGTAGGAATGTCGTGCGTGCGTGTGTAGTGGGCTGCGATAATCTTACCCTCGATGCCACGCTGACCAAATCCGGGGCACACCACGATGCCGTCCTGGTCCTTGAGCTGTTCGGCTACATTCTCCTCTGTGATGTATTCTGAATTGATGAAGGTAATCTTCACCTTGTAGTCATTGTATGTACCTGCGTGGGACAGACTCTCGCGGATACTCTTGTAAGCATCCTGCAAGTCGTACTTGCCGACGAGACCGATGTTGACCGTTTCCTTGGCGTTGTTGCGGCGGTCAAGGAATGTTCTCCAAGGACCGAGAGCGGGCGTTTCACCGATTGGCTCGCCCATCTTGCGCAGGATGGCTGTGTCGAGCCCTTGCTTCTGCATGTTGACGGGCACCTCGTAGATGCTGGGCAAGTCTTCGCTCTGAATGACGCAGTCGAGGTCTACATTACAGAAACTTGCCACCTTCTTCATCACTGCTTCCTCAAGGTGCATCTCGGTGCGGAGAATCAAGACATCGGGTTGGATGCCGACACTCTGCAGTTCCTTGACGGAGTGCTGTGTGGGCTTGGTCTTGAGCTCACCAGCTGCCTTGAGGTAAGGTATATAAGTAAGGTGTACGTTGACGGCGTTCTTTCCCAACTCCCATTTCAACTGTCTGATGGCCTCCATGAAAGGAGCGCTCTCGATGTCGCCGATGGTACCGCCAATCTCTGTAATGACAAAGTCGTAATGATATTTCTGTCCGAGCAACTTCACGTTGCGCTTGATCTCATCTGTGATGTGAGGCACTACCTGAATCGTTTTTCCAAGATAGTCACCACGGCGTTCCTTGTCGATGACCGCCTTGTAGATACGGCCTGTGGTAAGTGAGTTGGCCTTGGTGGTCTGTATACCGGTGAAGCGCTCGTAATGTCCGAGGTCGAGGTCGGTCTCCATACCGTCCACCGTCACGTAGCACTCTCCATGCTCATAGGGGTTGAGCGTTCCGGGGTCGATGTTGATATAGGGGTCAAACTTCTGGATTGTGATGTTGTAGCCTCTGGCTTGCAGAAGCTTACCGATAGAAGAAGAGATGATTCCCTTGCCAAGTGAGGAAACCACTCCGCCAGTAACGAAAATGTACTTTGTTTCAGCCACGATATTTATTTTTTAAAAATTATCTTGTTGACGGCTGCTCAACAGCTTTGCCTCTTCTCCATGCCTTAACTGCATGGACTTTAAGCAAGTTACCCATTCCCTTTTGGGACGCTGTCTCTGCAACGGTGCAAAGTTAGTGCAATTTTATGAATTAGCCAAAATTATTGCAAAGAATGGCTCTGAATTTAGATTATTTTGTTACCTTTGTGCCCAAATTGACAATAACAAGTATGAAATCCAGATTTTACATCATATTAATTGCAGCTCTCTTCTCCGTCTGCCAAGCCAACGCTCAGAGGAGTGGCAACCACAGGAAAACCGACCGCACTGCCAACTATTTGGACTCGCTCTTGGCTGAGAAGGCAAGGATAGACAGCATGACCGTGACGGGCACTGACGACAGCCGATACACGCAGCTCTTCACACCGCTGACGTTCTACCACGAACCAGCGGCTCGCTTCCTGCGCCTCTCACGTGGCAAGAGTTCCAAGGGTGACACCTTGCAGTCTGCCATCGACAAGACCTTGATGAACATCTACTTGAACCGCCCCGACCTCGTACGGGAGCATGAGTCGCACCTCAATGCCGTCGGAGCACCCATCGTCTCGGAGAAGTCTACCCACATCACTCCTCCCGACATCGTCAACGAGATGGCTCCCGAGGCTCTTGAACCTGACGTCGTGCCACTCGACATCTTGGTAAGAAAGCCCAACTTCTGGACTTTCCAAGGCGACTACTACCTGCAGTTCCTACAGAACTATGTGTCGGAGAACTGGTACAAGGGTGGTGAGAGCAACTATTCTCTCTTAGGTAGTGTGACCATGCAGGCCAACTACAACAACAAGCAAAAGGTGAAGTGGGAAAACAAATTGGAGATGAAGTTGGGCTACCAAACCTCACGCGGAGACACCATACACAGCTACAAGTCAACGGAAGACTTGCTGCGCTACACGGGTAAATTAGGTTTGCAGGCAACCAAGAAATGGTACTACACTCTGCAACTTATAGCCCAGACACAGTTCACCCATGGACTGAAAAGCAATGACAAGTTTGTGTACTCTGACTTTTTCTCTCCTTTCAACCTCAACATCTCTGTCGGTATGGACTACACCGTAGACTGGCTCAACCACAAACTGAAGGGAAGTGCGCACATCGCCCCTTTGGCATACAACTGGAAGTATGTGGGCAGGGAGTCGTTGGCTACACGCTACGGCCTCGAAGAAGGCAGACACAGCATGAGCGACTATGGTTCGGAATGTACGGTAGACCTGAACTGGGTCATCGCCGACAACATCACATGGAAGACTCGTCTGTATGGCTACACTACCTACCAGCGTGCAGAATTGGAATGGGAGAACACCATTGCCTTTCAGTTCAATAGGTACATCTCTACCAACCTGTTCCTCTATCCTCGCTTCGACGACGGCGCCAAACGTAAAGAGGGCATGAGCTATTGGCAGTTCAAGGAATATGCTTCCGTAGGTTTCTCTTACTCGTTCTAAGGGGGTTCTATATAGTCTCCCCTACCCCCTTCACTTTAATAGACTCCATAGACTGCTATCCATACACAAGCAGCCATAATCAGCACGGCAACCGTTACCAACAGCACCGTCAGCACTTTGTCCGCCACCTTACGCATGCGGCGGGGACTGCATTTGCGGTCTTTATGATGATACGCACTGTTTTGGGGGGTATCATCGTGATGATGATGTTCGTGATGATGCTCATGATGCTCATGAGAATGTTCGTGGTGGTGCTCATGATGATGAGCATGATGTTCATAAGAAGACTCATGATGATGTTGATGAGAATGTTCTTGATTCCCTGTCAGGGTATTTTGGTTGTCTAATTCCATAAAATCATCTTTTACATGATACTCTTATTGGCGTGACCGCATTTTGCTTCGCATATTGCTGGGTCACGCCATTACTTTGCATTGCTAATTTCCCTAAAATATAAAGTGGGAAAGCGTCTTTCCTTAGTTAGAAACGGAAGCAGACTTCCACGTCTGCCATTGAGTAGTTGTGCTTCGCGAGGGTACGGTCGTTCACGAAAGCGTATTCGGAGAGGATGGTAAAGTTCTTGTGAATGTTATAGTTGAGTCCTACCTCATACTGTGTCTTCATCCTGTCCGTATGTCCGTTGTCCTCATACATGTCGTAACGGGCCTTGACATAGAGCTTCTTGCTGATGACAGGAGCTATGACGAGGGCATAGACACCCTGTGCCTCGCTGCCTATCGTATTGTTCACATTACAGTCTTTCGCCTCATCACCATTGAAGTTGTTCAGACTTTTGGTGAATGCCTTACCCGAAGAATGGATGTATTCCGAGCGGAAAGTCCAGTCGCACGCCTTGTACTCTGCTGAGAAAGCGTAACGGTTTTGTGCCAACTTACGAACACCGGAGTAATCCACCCCGTCTTCTGTCCAAGTACCCTTGCGGGCATATGAACCAGTCCATCCGAAAGCACCGATACGCATTCCCTCTACGGGCATTACCCACACACCGCCAATGATGTTCTTCTGGTTGTCGACATCCTTGGTGTTGATGCCCTGACCGTTGAAGACGCCTATCTGATAGTGCAGCAGGTTACGACCGTTGGCGTTTTTCAGGAAATCGCCCTGCAACTGCAGTCCTATGTCGCGACCATTGGAAGCATGCATACCTGCACGGTCGCTGAAACCAGCTAACTTAGTCACATTCTGTGCATAAGCCATAAAGCCCTGGTCGATGGGGTTCATGGGGTTTTCGAATGTGAAAGGATTCTTAAACTGTCCTATCTTCACCTTGAAGAAAGAATACTTCTGCCACTCAGCAAAGAGGTCTACCAGACGAGGACTGCTACCCAACGTAGAGGTATTTCCATTAAACTGCACCTGGGTCTTCCAATAGAAGTCCTTGGCGATTCTTCCGTCAAGAGAGAGACGCGCTATGCGGAGATTGAAAGTGTTTGACTCCGCACCACGCTGACCGGAATACTGATACTGAACCATACCGTATCCCGAGAGTTTCATATTCCCTAACCACGAAGGCAACTTTATGCCTCTGCTTGTCTCTTCCTGTGCGTTTGCCACCGCCATGGATAAAGCTAAGAAGAGAGCTGTCATTACTTTTTTCAAATACATATTTATTGGTTTTAGTTATTAGTCTTTAAGTCTTTGGGACGAAGGGAACTAACCGAAGTAAAATCGTTACTATTCAGCCAGTTCTCTTCTCTCCAACAACACTACATTCTCTACGTGCGGAGTATGCGGGAACATATCGACAGGCTGCACCTCACACACCTTGTACTTACCGTCCATGAGTTGCAGGTCGCGTGCCTGTGTCGCTGGATTGCAACTCACATAGACTATACGCTTGGGAGCAGCATTCAGGATGACATTCACCACATCAGGGTGCATTCCGGCACGTGGTGGGTCTGTGATGATGACATCTGGGCGTCCATGCTGGGATATAAAGTCATCGGTGAGAATATCCTTCATGTCACCGGCATAGAAGAGCGTGTTCTCTATGTGATTGACCTGCGAGTTGACCTTGGCGTCCTCTATTGCCTCCGGGACATATTCAATACCAATCACCATCTTTGCCTTCCCTGCCACGAAATTGGCGATGGTTCCTGTACCCGTATAGAGGTCGTACACTAATTCGTCACCTGTCAGGTTCGCAAATTCCCTTGCCACACAGTAGAGGTGGTAAGCCTGTTCAGTATTGGTCTGGTAGAAGCTCTTGGGACCAACCTTGAAGCGCAGGTCTTCCATCACTTCATAGATGTGGTCATTACCCTTGAAGAGGCTCAGTTCCAAATCATTGAAGGTATCATTGCCTTTCTGGTTGTCCACATACATAAGGGAGGTAATCTGCGGGAACTTGTCGGCTACCACCTGCATCAGTTCCTTCGCTCTCTGTTCGTCGCCGTCCTCGTCATAGTGGAACTGGAAGACGAGCATCCACTCTCCCGTATTGGAGTTGCGTATCATCATGTCGCGCAGGAGTCCGTGCTGCTCTCGCAGGTCATAGAAAGTATAGTCATGTGCATCGGCATACTCGAAGACAAAATTGCGGATCTCATTGCAGAGGTCGTCCATGAGCCAGCACTTCCTGATGGGATAGATCTTGTCAAAAGCACCTGTTATGTGGAAGCCTATGGCGTTCTGTGCATGGCGCTCCTTCAGCGATCCGATGGTGTCATCCTCCTTCTTGGGAAGGGCGGCAATCTCCTCTACCGTAAACCATCGTTTGTTGCTACAGCCAAACTCTATCTTGTTGCGATATTCCTGTGTTTTCACACTACCCATAATGGGACGGAACTCGGGCAGATCGATCTTCCCGATACGTGTCAATTGGTCATGAACCTGTTGCTGCTTTGCCTTGATCTGCTCCTCGTAGGGCAGGTTCTGCCACTTGCATCCACCGCAGATACCGAAGTGCTCGCACATCGGATCTTGTCGCACGTCGCTCTTCTTGACAAAGCGCACTACTTTAGCCTCACAATACTTGTGTTTCTTCTTGACAACCTGTAGGTCTACTACATCACCAGGAACGCAGAATGGGACAAAGACGACTTGGTCGTTTACATGTGTAACACATTTGCCCTCAGCTGCTACTGCCTCTATGGTAATGTTCTCCAACAGTGGTAATGGTTTGCGTTTTCTTGACATAATATTTTGTTTTGTATGCAAAATTACGAAAAAAATGTGAAGTAAAAGAATACACACATTATTATTTCTTGTTTACCATGATTTGAATAGAAACAACAACGCTTTCCCTATGCCGTCTTTGCGACTTTTTTCGCAGAGGCATGAACCAATAAAAATAAGGTGTAAGACCGACTGTCTTCGTTGCAGAAGCCGTGGTCTTACACCTTTAATATTGAGGTCTTAAACCTTGTTTAATATGGAGCACAGAAGATTAGGGGCTCCATTTACTTTTTTACCTTTTTACTTTTATTTCAGCCACTTGTCGAGCCATCCGAAGAAGGTTCTCTGCCAGAGGATGCCGTTCTGTGGTTTCAACACCCAGTGGTTCTCGTCGGGGAAGATGAGAAGCTCGGCGGGGATGCCACGCATACGGGCTGCGTTGAAGGCTCCCATGCCCTGGTTGGCATTGATGCGGTAGTCCTTCTCGCCGTGGATGCAGAGGATAGGAGTGTCCCACTGGTCAACAAACTTGTGGGGACTGTTCTCGTAGGTCTTCTTGGCATTGGCGGTCTGGTCCTTGTTCCAGTAAGCATCGTCATACTCCCAGTTGCTGAACCAAGCCTCCTCGGTGTCGGTGTACATGCTCTCGAGGTTGAAGGCACCGTCGTGGGAGAGGAATGCCTTGAAACGCTTGTTGTGGTGACCTGCGAGATAATATACTGAGAAGCCACCGAAGCTGGCGCCCACGCATCCCAAACGGTCTTTGTCAACGTAAGGTAATTTCTCAGCTGCATCGTCGATTGCCGAGAGGTAGTCATTCATGCACTGCCCCGTCCAGTCGCCTGAGATTTCTTCGTTCCATTCGCTGCCGAAGCCTGGAAGGCCACGGCGGTTGGGCAATACTATTACATAACCGTTGGCTGCCATGATCTGGATGTTCCAGCGATAGCTCCAAAACTGGCTCACAGGACTCTGAGGACCGCCCTCGCAGAAGAGGAGGGTTGGGTACTTCTTGTTGGCGTCGAAGTTGGATGGCAACATAATCCATACCAACATCTGCTTGCCGTCGGTAGTCTTCACCCAGCGCTGCTCGCACTTGCCCATGTTGAGTTGGTTGAGGATATGGTCGTTCTCGTGAGAAATCTGCTCCACCTTGGTGCTCTTGACATCCTTGCCAGGTGTCACCATGTAGATGTCGGTAGGATGGCTCATGCTTGCCTTAGTAGCGAGAATCTTGTTGCCGTTGTTGGCGAGAGACACGCTTCCGTAGTCAGCCCACTCGTCAGTGATTTGCTTCACCTCGCCCTTGAAGTTAGTCTGGTAGAGGTTCAATGTGCCGTGCCATACGCCGATGAAAGTAAAGCTCTTGGAGTCTTTGTTCCAAGTGAATCCCTCCACGTTGCTGTCGAAATTCTCCGTCACATAGTTCTTCTTGCCAGTAGCGATCTCATAGACGCAGAGGCGGTTGCGGTCGCTCTCGTATCCGTTGCGTGCCATACTCTGCCAAGCGATGTACTTGCCGTCAGCTGAGAACTGAGGGTTGGTGTCGTAGCCGGGATTGTTCTTCAGGTTCTCGGGATTGTTCACGGCCTGGTTTCTCATGCTCTTGGTGGCGTCGATCTTAGGCTCCACATAGCCAGCCTCCTTGCAGATATTCTTGGTCTCGCGCGTACCTATATTATATAGGAAGATATCGGAGTCGGTGGAGATGGCATACTGCACACCTTCCTTCTTGCGACAAGTATAGGCGATGGTCTTGCTGTCGGGGCTCCAAGCCAACTGCTCGATGCCGCCGAATGGAGCCATCGGGCACTCGAATGGTTCGCCGTTCAGGATGTCCACGCCCTCATTGATGGTGCCGTCCTCAGCAACGTCGGCAACGAAGGGGTGAAGAATGCTCTCCACATAGTGATCCCAGTGGCGATAGTTCATATCTGTTACCAAACGGCCAGTAGCAAGGGGAAGGTCGGAAGGGTTCTTCTGGATGGTTCCGTTGTAAGGCAACTCCTTGATGAGGATCACCTTCTTGCCGTCGGGGGAGAACTTAAAACCCTCGATGCCTTTCTCGTCCTTGGTGAGCTGCTTGCGGTCGGAGCCGTCGGGATTCATGCTCCAGAGTTGTCCTTCACAAAGAAAGGCTATCTTCTTTCCGCCCTCTATCCAGGCAGCGTCGCTCTCGCTCTTAGCGTCGGTGGTGAGTGCCTTCTGGTTCTTGCCGTTGGCATCCATGATGAAGAGCATCTGATGACTCTTGTTTTCCTTCACACTGTAATAGCCTACTTGATAGACAATCTGCTTACCGTTGGGCGACGCCTCAGCACCACCGATACGTCCCATAGCCCAAAGAGCCTCGGGAGTCATCAGGTGGTTCTCCACCTTGATGTTGTTCTTCTGAATCATAGTTTGTGCATCAACTGCGGTGCCGCCCATTGTGAGTGCGGCTGCAGCTAAAATCATAGCTTTAATCATATCAATTACTTTGTTATAAATATTGTTTGCAAAGTTACAGATTTTTTTGGTAAATCACAACAAACTTCTTTCAATAACAGAAAATGTAGGACAATCTCGGTATGGTGATAGCCGTGTTCTACAATTGCTGTGTACGTAAACAATCAAAAATGTAATGTGGAGATAGCAAAAAGTAGAATGAAAGTTTGGTAGAACAGAATAAAATATGTACATTTGCAACATAGAGAATATAAAACACAATAACTAATTTTTTAGACCTATTCAACAAATGAACGAAAAAAGAGTTTATACCTTCGGAAACGGTAAGGCTGAGGGAAACGCTCAGATGCGTGAGGCTCTCGGCGGAAAGGGAGCCAATCTTGCAGAAATGAACCTCATTGGTGTACCGGTGCCTCCTGGCTTTACCATCACTACCGATACCTGTAATGAATATTATAAGGTGGGCGAGGAGAAAATCAAGGAACTCCTTCAGGACGAAGTGTCTGCAGCAGTAGCACACACCGAAGAGTTGATGAACAGCAAATTCGGTTCGGTAGAGAACCCTCTGCTTGTATCTGTTCGCTCTGGAGCCCGCGCTTCCATGCCGGGTATGATGGACACCATCCTTAACCTCGGCCTGAACGATGAGGTGGCAATGGGATTAGTGAAGAAAACCAACAATCCCCATTTCGTATACGATTCTTACCGCCGCTTCGTACAAATGTACGGTGATGTGGTGCTTGGCATGAAACCCGTCAACAAGGAAGATATCGATCCTTTCGAGGCTATCATCGAGAAGGTAAAGGAAGAGCAGGGAGTAGTACTTGACAAGGATCTCTCTGTAGAGTCGCTCAAGAAACTCGTCGAACTTTTCAAGGCTGCCATCAAGGAACAGACTGGACAGGATTTCCCCAACGACCCTATCGACCAACTATGGGGAGCCATCTGTGCCGTCTTCCGTTCCTGGATGAACGAACGTGCCATCCTCTATCGCAAGATGGAAGGAATCCCAGACGAGTGGGGTACAGCTGTGTCCGTGATGGCGATGGTGTTCGGTAATATGGGTGACACTTCCGCTACGGGCGTTTGCTTCTCCCGTGATGCTGGTAACGGCGAGAACCTTTTCAATGGAGAGTATCTCATCAATGCCCAAGGCGAAGACGTGGTGGCTGGTATCCGCACTCCGCAGCAGATAACCAAGGTCGGTTCGCAGCGTTGGGCTAAGCGTGCCGGTATCTCAGAGGAGGAACGTGTAGCGAAGTATCCATCCATGGAAGAGGCTATGCCTGAACTTTACAAGGAACTTGACGCCCTGCAGGACAAGTTGGAGCACCACTATCACGATATGCAGGACATGGAGTTCACGGTGCAGGAGGGCAAGCTCTGGTTCCTTCAGACTCGTAATGGCAAGCGCACGGGTACGGCAATGGTCAAGATTGCAATGGACTTGCTCCACGAGGGCATGATTGACGAGAAAACAGCCATCTTGCGCTGCGAGCCACAGAAACTCGATGAACTCCTGCATCCAGTATTCGATAAACTTGCCCTCTCCAAGGCAAAGGTAATCACACAGGGACTTCCCGCCTCACCAGGTGCAGCCTGCGGACAGATTGTATTCCATGCAGACGATGCACAGGAGTGGCATGCTGACGGCAAGAAGGTAGTGATGGTTCGTATCGAGACTTCTCCTGAGGACCTCGCTGGTATGTCGGCCGCCGAAGGCATCCTCACTGCTCGTGGTGGTATGACCTCTCATGCTGCCGTCGTGGCTCGCGGTATGGGCAAGTGCTGCGTATCAGGTGCTGGTGCCATTAATGTGGACTACAAGACAAAGACTGTAGAAATAGACGGAACCGTGTATAAAGAGGGTGACTTCATCTCTCTCAATGGTACTACAGGAAAGGTCTATGCCGGGCAGATAGAGACCAAGGCCGCAGAACTCTCTGGTGACTTCAAGGAACTGATGGATCTCTGCGACAAGTATACCAAGATGGAAATCCGTACCAATGCTGATACTCCTCATGACGCAGAGGTGGCTCGTGCTTTCGGAGCCAAAGGAATCGGTCTGACACGTACTGAGCACATGTTCTTCGATGACCAGAAGATTGTCGCTATGCGTGAGATGATACTTGCTGACACGGTAGAGGGACGTGAGAAGGCTCTTGCCAAGTTGCTCCCTTACCAGATGACAGACTTCTATGGTATATTGAAGGCAATGGATGGTTGTCATGTGAACATCCGTTTGCTTGACCCACCTCTCCACGAGTTTGTTCCGCACGATCTTGCTGGCCAGGAGACCATGGCAAAGGAAATGGGCGTCAGCGTTGCTGAGATTCAGAAACGTGTCAACTCTCTTGCGGAGAACAATCCAATGCTCGGTCATCGCGGTTGCCGTCTGGGCATTACCTTCCCAGAGATTACAGCCATGCAGACACGTGCCATCCTCGGTGCTGCTTGCCAGTTGAAGAAGGAGGGCTACCATCCTTGTCCGGAAATCATGGTTCCGCTCATCGGTACCGTGGCAGAGCTCAAGCAGCAGAAGAGTATAATCCAGGCAACAGCCAAGGAAGTCTTTGCCGAAACAGGTGTAGAGGTGGAGTTTGAGATTGGTACGATGATTGAGATTCCTCGTGCTGCCCTCACCGCAGGTCAGATTGCAGAAGAAGCTCAGTACTTCTCATTCGGAACCAATGACCTTACACAGATGACCTTCGGTTACTCTCGTGACGACATTGCTTCCTTCCTCCCTGCTTACATGGAGAAAAAGATTCTGAAGGTGGATCCATTCCAGGTGCTCGACCAGGAGGGTGTGGGTCAGCTCATCAAGATGGCGGTGGAGAACGGTCGCAAGACTCGTCCAAACTTGCGCACAGGCATCTGCGGCGAGCATGGTGGTGAACCCTCATCCGTGAAGTTCTGTGCCAAAGTGGGTATGAACTACGCATCTTGCTCTCCTTTCCGCGTGCCAATCGCCCGCCTTGCTGCGGCGCAGGCAGCGGTAGAAGAATAAATTCTGAATTCTTATAATTGGAAAATGAAGAGGCAAGGGTCTGAAAAAAAAGACTCTTGCCTCTTAATCTTTTATGTGCATCCCTTGCATAGTTCATCCTGCTTTGAACTTGTTTTGATAGAGAAAACAACAGAAACTATTGTCTGTTACATTTTTTTTCTCTACTTTTGTACCCCAATAAAGACAAACTTTGTGCAAAAGAAGAAAAAACTAAAGTTATGAAATATCGTATTTATGTTATGCTGTACCTGTCGCTTTCAGTACTGACGATACAAGCAAAGTCGCTCAAGCAACTCTGGCACGAAATGCCGGACAGTCTTGCCCCGGCACTCGACAAGAACCTGCGTTTGGAGTTGACCGACCTGAAAGAAATGAATGTTCCTGCCGAAGTTACCACCCTCTTGGGCGACACTTGTGTGCTTGACACAATAACCACCAACTTTGCTCAAATACGTCTAAATAGGTTGTGTACCATCCAGTTGAAAATGCTCCCCATCGTCGATGGAGATTCCATTCTCTGCATGGTCAAGACTATTGCCGCTCCAGCGCGGGAGAGCGAAGTTACTCTTTACGACCAGCAGTGGCATACGTTAGACACTGCCCATGCTTTCGCTGGGAATGACTTGTCTGCCACCATGTCTACGCTTGTCCAAAAACCTGACACGATGAGTAACGAGCGTTTTGAAGACTTGGTGAAGATGATAGAACCGCGGATGATGAGTGCAATGCTCTTCGAACATGAAGATGCCATCGTCTTTCGTCTTTCCTTGCCTCTCCTTTCCGCTGAAGATAAAATGCAAATAAATGCGATAAAAATGCAAACGAAACTTAAGTGGAACGGAAAAGTATTTAAGGAAAGTTAAATACACGGCATTTTTGGTTACTAATGTTTGTTCGAATTGGAAATATTAGTAATTTTGCAACGTGTTTTTCATGGTATTAGATTATTAAGGTTAATTGTGGAGATTGGTTGCCGTGAGGCAGTCAATCTCTTTTTGTATGTCTTATATGTTTTAGGAGGGAAATCTGTTCTATTTAGCTGCTACTAAAAAGATAAAAAAAACGAGGCAATAGAACTTTCCTATTACCCCGTTTGCTTTTATTCAATATTTCAATCTTTCAATATTTCCATTTTTCAATCTTTCCATCTTTCCATCTTCCTTAGCTTACTCTATTCAGTTTCTTGATGATAGAGAAGATGAAGAGGGCGGCAAGAAGGCAGATGACCATCAGCGTGCCCCATACTACTGGCAAAGGCATGTCCCACATGTGACCGGGGATGGAAACCAACTTGTTGCCGAGGGCAGTAGCCACGAACCAACCACCCATCATCATACCCTTGTACTTGGCAGGTGCCACCTTGGTAACGAAGGAGATGCCGATAGGTGAAAGAAGCAACTCTGCGAATGTCATGATAAGATAAGTGCCCACAAGGAGATTTGGAGTGACATCAGCCACATGGTTAGGATGGTCGGTAGCGGGAAGTCCGATACTTGATACGGTCATCAAGAGATAAGCCACGGCTGCCACGAGCATACCCAAACCAATCTTCACTGGAGCCTTTGGTTCCTTGCCGATGCGACCCAACCAACCGAAGAGGGCGATGCTCACTGGAGTCAAAGCCACCACGAAGCAGGGGTTGAACTGCTGGAAGATAGGAGCGTCGATTGCTACGGTGTCGTTGCCATGCTCCATGTAGTTGTAAACCAAGATGGCAGCAGGAATCACGATGAGTGCAATATTGACCAACTTGCTCTTACCTGTAGACTCCTTGGAAGCTGTCAACAAGCCACAGAGACCGAATACCATGAAGATGCACCATACAAGGTTCAATACATTGAATTCCATACCTGTCACTCCAGTAGCCTCACGAGCGGTAAACTCATCGGCAAACCATGTCAATGTAAGACCGTTCTGATGGAATGCCATCCAAAAGAAGATGACCACTGCGAAAACAAGACTCAAGCAAACGATACGTTCCTTGGTCTCCGCAGGACTCATTTCCTCCACAACCTCTTCCTTACCAGCATCCTTCTTTTTGTCTACAGCCAATACTTGTGCGTAGGTCTTCTTGCCGAAGAAATAGATAAGAATAGACACCACTACAGAAACACAAGCCACGGCAAAGGCGAAATGATAGGAGTCTGCCTTACTAAACCCAAGGTCGTTCTGCGCCCATGCCATAATGGTAGTGGCGGCAGTTGGTGCAAAGAGAGCACCAACATTGATTGCCATGTAGAAAAGCGAGAAGCCGGCATCACGCTGAGAAGCATACTTTGATTCATTGTACAGGTCGCCTACCATCACCTGAAGGTTGCCCTTGAAGAACCCCGTCCCCAAACTTACCAAGAGAAGGGCTGCGCCCATGGCTGCAACAGCTACAGTACCGCCACCCAACGGGATGGAAAGGAACAGATAGCCCAAGAACATGATGAGGATACCGATTATAACCATCTTGTTGTACCCCCACTTGTCTGCTGCCATACCTCCAAAGAGGGGAAGAAAGTAGACTGCGGTAAGAAACCATGTGTAAATCTCGGAAGCCGTACCGGCATCGAAACCAAAGTTCTCTCCGAGGAACAAAGCAAACACAGCAAGCATGGTATAGTAACCAAAACGCTCTCCCGTGTTTGCCAATGCTAAGGTCCAAAGACCTTTCGGTTGATTTTCAAACATAATTTTTATTTATTGTTGTTATTGTTATTTTCAGTTTACAAAGGTACACAAAATCTTTGAATATACAAACAATATGCAGCAAAATACTTCATCTTTGTCTACTTACATCAAAGCAGAAGGCCTTTTGCATAGCAATTGTCTGCCATATTAGCGGCAAGACAGGGGGAAAACATGACGTCCTTAGTAAAATAAAAACAAACTTTTTCCGTTCATATTACAAAGATATTGCAGATTTTTTTGTAATTTTGCAGCCCGAAATCCCAATAAGACGGTTAGGACTTTCAAATAAAAGGTAAAAAGAGAACATAATTTATGAGACAACTTAAGATCAGCAAAAGCATTACCAACCGCTCCAGTGAAGCACTTGACAAGTACCTGGTAGAGATTGGTCGTGAACCTATGGTTTCCATCGACGAGGAGATAGAGCTTGCCCAGAAGATACGCAAAGGCGGTCGTGAAGGTGAGCGTGCCAAGGAGAAACTGGTGAAAGCCAACTTGCGTTTCGTCGTTTCTGTTGCCAAGCAGTACCAGCACCAGGGATTAGGTCTTACCGACCTTATAGACGAGGGCAACATCGGACTGGTAAAGGCTGCGGAGAAGTTTGACGAAACCCGTGGCTTTAAGTTCATCTCATACGCTGTCTGGTGGATTCGCCAGAGCATACTCCAGGCTATTGCAGAGCAGAGCCGTATTGTACGCTTGCCGCTCAACCAGGTAGGTGCCCTCAGCAAGATTCAGGCAGAAATCAGCAAGTTTGAGCAGGAGCACCAGCGCAAGCCTTCTGTTACCGAACTGGCTCAGATCACGAAGATGGAGGAGACCAAGATAGACCAGACCATCAAGGCAGACAACCACCACATGAGTATTGACGCCCCCTTTGGCGGTGACGATGACGACAATGCCATGGTTGATGTCATGGCATCTGGAGAAGACAGCCGTACCGACCGCAACGTAGACTTCGAGTCGATGAGCAACGAGTTGCAGCGTGTGCTGCGTTCCGTCCTCAAGGACCGCGAGCGTAAGATTCTCTGCTACTGCTACGGCATCGGTTGCCACGAAAAGGGTCTGGAAGAGATTGGCAGCGAGTTCAACCTTACCCGTGAGCGTGTTCGTCAGATAAGAGAGAAGAGTGTACTCAAACTGCGCGACAGTGGACAGATACGCATCCTCATGAAATACTTGGGATAATACACATATTATATATATTGAGAGAGAATGTTGCCGACAGTGCATGCACGGACTTGCACGCGGAGCAACGCAAAAAGGGCAATTAAGAGAGGAACATGTTCCTTTTCTTAATTGCCCTTTATGCATGTGACGCCCCTTTATGTATGTGACGTCAAGAAGTTATCTCACTTCCTAATGAACTCACCGGATTTATCAATCAGTCCGTTTACACCATCACGTGACGCCTCGAAGTAAGGATACTCGTCACGCAGACAAATCTCATCATACACGAAGTCGGCGACAACAGTATCTTTGCCGTCGGGCAAGACGAGTCCCATCTTACCATCCTTCTCGGCAATGACAGGCATGGTGCTCAGGTCATCGACATAAATGTAACAGGTACGCAAGAAGTCATATTGAGGGGCGAGCATCAGCTCACCGTTGTGGTCCTTCATACCAAACTTGCCGTCCTGTTCGAACACCTCATGATACTGCAGGTACTTGTCCTTCATGCGCAGATAATAGAATATCATCTTGCGCTTGTCGTTGATAAACTCCAACATATACTGGTACGTATCGCAGTAGTTGGCGACGGAACGCGCCAACACCATCTTGAAGTCAAGTCCATCGACAGCCTTTCTGTTGAGGTCGATATACTTGGCGATGGCACGTTCCTTCTCTGGGACACTGAGACAGGCCAGTCGCTTTTCAAACTCAAGCATAGCCTGTTTCGTACCACACATCCCCTTGATGTAACGATGTATCTGCCGACCCATCTCGGCACACACAAACTTGTCTATCTCCTGCTGTTCTATGGGGTCAGCATATTCCCTGATCAATGATTCCGGTGTCGAGTTCATGGTTGTGTCCTTTCTTTTAGAGTTAATGATTGTTACTTATTTCTTGATGTTAGGCTTCTGGAGACCGTACCCCTTACGCTTGTCTTCCATCAGCAGCAACAGAGAGATGAGGATTGCCACAACACCAAAGCCAGCGAATATGGTCATGGTCTGTGTATAGTCTATCGTATCGTCTGCTGCCGTATTGGCTTGGTTCACCTTGCCTATCCATACTGGTATCAGTGCCAGACCGATGTTCTGGATATAGAAGATGAGGGCGTATGCGGTTCCTAAAAGTTTCATCGGGATAATCTTGGGTACAGAGGGCCACATGGCAGAAGGCACCAGTCCGAAGGCGATGCCGAGGATGAGCATCATCACGATGGCAAGCACCCACGAGTTGATGGGCAGGGCGAAGACAACGTGTACCAAGGTTAGCAGGCAACTGCCTATAATCATCAGTGTGGCACCCTTGCCATACTTATCATAGACGCTACCGAAGAGGGGTGTCAGGAAGATGGTTCCGAAAGGAAGCATCGCAGGTATCAATCCCGCCACACTGGCATCCACCCCATACTTGAATACCATCAGTTTGGTGGCAAACTTCAAGAAGGGGAACACGCCGGCATAGAACATCAGGCAGAGGAAAGCCACATACCAGAAGCCAGTGGTCTTGAACAAGCCTCCAAGGTCGGAGAACTTGAAGCCCTCTTCCGGTTCGGCAGCAACAGCTGCAGCAGAGGCATCCTCCTTCTTGTCCATGACACAATAGACGAGATACACCAAGAAACCGGCACAGAGCAGAGCGGCACCCAAACCAACAGAGGCAGACACCCCGCCCATCATCTTGGCAAAGGGAAGAGAAGCACCCAAGGCTGCCGCCGTACCTAAACGGGCCAATGCTACCTGGACACCCATCGCCAAAGCCAGTTCATGACCAGTAAACCATTTCACGATGACCTTACTTACGGTAATACCACAGATCTCGCAACCAACACCGTAGACAGCAAATCCCAAGGAAGCCAACACCACCTGTGTGCTGTAAGTTCCAAAGAAAGGAACAGCCACCGTCCCGTCAAAGTCGTGCCCTACAGCATACCACTTGATCAACGCTCCTACAAACATCAAGACCGTGGACATCACACCCGTAAAACGGATGCCGAACTTGTCGAGGATAATACCACCAAAGAAGAGCAACAGCAGGAACACATTAAAGTATCCGTATGCTCCGGAGAAGAATCCGTAATCATCAGACGACCATCCCAATCCCAATCCGCCGTCTTCCTTGGCTGCGGTCAAGAGGGGTTCGAGGGGTGACATCACGTCGGTAAAGAAATAGCCGAACATCATCGTGAAGCTCACGATAAGGAGGGCTGTCCAGCGAGCCGATGCCGACTCGCTCATCTTGTGTTGAATTTGTTCTGTTGTCATGATTTTATTTGTTACTTTTTATCTTTTCACCTTGTTACCTATCGTTCTAATGCCGTTTTATTTGCGTTTCACATCCTTGGTTCTGATCAGGTCGAAGAGGTAGGACATCTTGACGACAATCTGTCCGTAGTTGCTCTTGCCGAAATAGTCACGCTTGGACGAACCGTAGACATTGCCAAGTCCGTAGTAATAGCGTGCCTCCAACAGGAAGTGTCCCACCTTGGGAATACTGTATTCGGCTCCCAAGCCCAATGCGATACCATAGTCGAACTTGTTCTTGACAGCCATCGTGTCCTGTGCCACCACGTTGCTCACGCGTGCATTGTCTGTCTCCGGCATGTTCCTCACATCAAAGTTGGTGGTCTGGGAGTCACCTAAGTAGATTCCGAACTGCGGTCCGGCGTTGACAAAGATATTCAGTCCCTTGACCTCTCTACCCCATGCCAGGTGGGCAAAGATTGGAACCTGCACATAGGTGATGTCACGCTGGTACGCCATCGCCTGCCCTGTAGACGAGATGATGACGGGGGCATTCTTGTCGTCAAGGATATTCTCTTTCCATCCCACCTTGGCATAGTTGACCTCTGCATAGACGGAACAGATGGACTTGAAGTATTTCTCGCAGACATAGCGGATGGAGAAACCGCCAGTCACACCACCATGCTGTTTCTGCTGCACCTCGGGCTGAAAGCCTACCTTGCTCAGCACATAACCGCCGTTCACACCTATGGCAAGGTCGTTGCGGTGCTCGCCCACCTGGGCGGAAGCAGCCATGCCTGCCATAAGGAGCACGAGAGCCAGTATGTTTCTTTTCAGATTACCCATTCTTCTTGCTGTCTTTAATAGTTGATTGCCTCTATCTGCTTGTTGAACGTGTAGTGTATGAGCTGGAAGCTCGTATTGCGGAAACCGCCTTTCGAGGTCTTCACAAAGGTGAGCGGTGTCTGCACCGGTTTATCATTCTGCATCCTGTTGCTAACACCGAAGTCCTTGCCCAATCTATGGATGCCATTTATAAAGAACATGGCATGGTCATAACCGATGAGGGCGAAACGGGGCATTGCCACCTGCATGGGCTGGTGGAACCACTGTTGGTATTCGCGTTCTAAGGTGATGGTCTCTGCTGAGTTGGGATTATAATAAAAGGTGGTGGGGATGTAGGTGTCGTACTTGTAGAAACGGGCAAGGTTGTACTTGGCGTACATCAACCACTCGGTGTAACCGAAGAGCGAGATGATGGCACCTGGATATTTCAAGTCCAGTTCGTCAAGTTTGTTGAGCACCTGTGTCAACTGTGGCATTCTGCCAGTATTGAGTATCACGACGTTCTGTTTGCTTGGCACAAAAGCCTTGGCAAACTGGTCTATAGAGGAGTTGACATTGGTGATGCTGTAGTTGATTTTCTTTGCCTCCAACTGTTTGCGCAACCCGAAGGTAAAGTTGCCTTTGCGCGAAGTGGAGTCGTTGCAGTCCACAAAGATAGGATGGACATTGACAAAACGACCGAGGAAAGCCTTGATAGCCGCCTCATTGAGTGTTTCCGGACTCTGGTAGACCTGGAAGATTTCCTTGTTGTGCTCCACATCGTCGCCGTTGATGGAGAAAGGGATGACCATCTTGATGCCATAGGTCTTGCAGAACCCTGCCAATGGTGAGACTTGCTTGCTGTAGAGCGGTCCGAAGATGATGTCACACTGGTTGGCGCCTTCCTGCAGCAGTGTAGTACGGATGTCGGCGTCAATGGGGACGTTCCATGCATGGATATCGGTAGAGATGCCTTGCTTCTTCAGTTTTTCACATGCCATGAGGATACCTCGGTAGTACTCCACCATGCGCTTGCCGTCACCGTCTACATTGTGTAGAGGCAACATCACGCCTACCTTTACCACGCCCGTCTTGGCGGTGGAAGCCTTTGTCGGCTGACTCGTACTGGCCGCTGGCGCAGAACCCTTGGCAACAGACTTCGCCGTACTGGTCGTCTGCTTTTCGTAAGGGATAAAGAGCGTATCTCCCTTCTTCAGCACATAACCTTCCTTCTTCATGTCGGGATTTGCCTCCATCAACTCGGGCAAGGTCAGTCCGTACTTGTTGGCAATGCCGAAGATGGTGTCCTTCTTCTTCACCGTATAGATGTCTCGCCACTTGATGGACTGGGCGGTCAGAGACATGCTGAGCAATAAGCCCATAGCGGCCAACCAATATCTTAATTTTACTTTCATAGTTGCGTCATTTAGTTATTTCGTATGCAAAAATACAAAAAAACTCTTATCCAACCATATTCATGTGTTATCTTTTTAGTAACTTTGCACAAAATAATGGGCACAAAGGCCTCTAAGCTATACACAAGACATGACATACATCATAAGAACAAGCATTCTGACGATGCTTTTTTTCCTTTTGCAACTCCCTCTCTATGCAGACGATACACCTACCGTATCACCCACGGTAACCTTTACCGCTGCCGACGGACAGACAAGTACAGAAAGTTCCTTCACGGGGTCTGCCCCCATCAAGGCTTCCTGCCAAGCCAACCCTTCTGGTGAGTCGGGATGGGATGCCTACTACGAGTGGCGCATCTTCCGTGAGTCGGAACAGGAGCCTTATATAATAAGGTATGAACAGGACACCGAACTGGAGTTTAACGAGAGCGGCACACATCGCATCCAACTGATCTCGCGCTTCACGAAGAATGGCGGTGCACAGGAACAGTACTTCGAGGACAACGTCGCTACCGTGTCTGTATCCGAGAGTCAGTTGCAGATGCCCAACGCCTTCTCTCCCAACGGCGACGGCATCAACGACATCTATAAGGCAAAGTCGGGCTATCAGAGTTTGGTGGAGTTTCATGGCTACATCTTCAACCGTTGGGGTCAGAAGCTGTTCGAGTGGACTGACCCTGCCGAGGGATGGGACGGCACCTACAAGGGCAAGGCTGTCAAGGACGGCGTATACTTCTGCCTGGTCAAGGCTAAGGGTGCCGACGGCAAGACCTATAACATCAAGCGAGACGTGAACCTGCTAAGAGGTTACACGGAAACAACAACATCAAACGAATAGTTGGGAACATTAGGGTTTTAGGAAAAGGGCAATTGTCTTAACTTCTTAAAACTCCTTAACTCCTTTAACTCCTAAAAGAAATGAACGAAGAAGAAAAGATAAATGTATGGGGCGCACGTGTCCACAATCTGAAGAATGTGGATGTGGAGATACCCCGCAACTCGCTTACTGTCATCACCGGTCTGTCTGGCTCGGGCAAGTCATCACTTGCCTTCGACACGATTTTCGCCGAAGGCCAGCGACGCTACATAGAGACGTTCTCTGCCTATGCCCGCAACTTCCTTGGCAACATGGAGCGCCCCGACGTCGACAAGATAACTGGCCTCAGCCCAGTCATCAGCATCGAACAGAAGACTACCAACAAGAACCCTCGGTCTACCGTGGGCACCACCACCGAGATATACGACTACCTCCGTCTGCTCTTTGCCCGCGCCGCCACAGCTTACAGCTACAGCAGCGGCGAGGCAATGGTGAAATACACCGAGGAGCAGGTGATAGAGATGATACTCTCCCACTACATGGGGAAGCGCATCTTCCTCCTCGCCCCCTTGGTAAGACAGCGCAAGGGACACTACCGCGAGCTCTTCGAGAGCATGCGCCGCAAGGGGTATCTCAACATCCGCATAGACGGTGAGATAAGAGAAATAACGGAGGGCATGAAGGTAGACCGCTACAAGAACCACAACATCGAAGTGGTCATCGACAAGTTGGCGGTACGCTCTGAAGACGAGGAACGCCTGCGCAAGAGCGTGGCGACGGCCATGAAACAGGGCGACGGCATGGTGATGGTCATTGACAAGGACAGTGGCGAAGCCAAGAACTTCTCCAAGAGGCTCATGGATCCCGTTACGGGCATTGCCTACCAGGATCCTGCCCCCAACATGTTCTCGTTCAACTCCCCCGAGGGTGCCTGCCCTTACTGCAAGGGCATGGGAAGGGTTGACCAGATAGACAAAGACAAGATCATCCTCGATGCGAAGCTCAGCATTTACGAGGGCGGCATCGTTCCCTTGGGGAAATACAAGAACCAAATGATTTTCTGGCAGGTGGAGGCAATCCTTGCCAAGTACGACGAGACGCTGAAGACGCCCATCAAGGATATCCCCGACGATGCCATGCAGGAGATACTGCACGGCTCGGTGGAGAAACTGCGCATCCCCATGGAGAGGGTGCACACCTCCAGCGATTATTTCTGCAACTATGAAGGTGTCATCGCCTACCTGCGCATGGTCATGGAAAACGACGACACGGCTGCCGGCAAGAAATGGGCAGACCAGTTTGTGTCTACCATCGAGTGCCCCGAATGTCACGGCCAAAGACTGAGACGTGAGTCGCTGTCGTTCAGAATTTGGGACAAGAACATCTCGGAAGTGGCTTCGTTGGACATCGACGAACTGCGTGACTGGCTGGACCATGTGGAGGAGCACTTGCCTCCCATGAAGGCTAAGGTGGCACACGAGATTGTCAAAGAACTGCGGTCTCGCGTCACCTTCCTGCTCGATGTGGGGCTCAACTATCTGTCTCTCAACAGACAGTCTTTCTCCCTGTCTGGCGGTGAGAGCCAGCGCATACGCCTCGCCACCCAGATAGGCAGCCAACTGGTCAATGTGCTCTATATCCTTGACGAGCCGAGCATCGGTCTGCACCAGCGTGACAACGACCGTCTCATTCGCAGCCTCAAGGAACTGCGCGACTTGGGCAACACGGTCATCGTCGTGGAGCATGACAGAGACATGATGCTTGCCGCTGACTACATCGTGGACATCGGTCCTATGGCGGGGCGCAAGGGTGGCGAAGTGGTGTTCCAGGGCACTCCTGCCGAGATGCTCAAGACCAAGACCGTCACGGCTCAGTATCTCAATGGCGACATGAGCATAGAGGTTCCTGCCGTTCGCCGCCAAGGCAACGGGAAGAGCATCATCATGCATGGTGCCAAAGGCAACAACCTGAAGAATGTCGACGTGGAGTTTCCATTGGGCAAACTCATTGTCGTCACGGGTGTCAGCGGCTCGGGCAAATCTACGCTCATCAACGAGACCCTACAGCCCATCCTCTCCCACCACTTCTATCGTTCTCTGAAACAGCCCATGCCCTACGACAGCATTGAGGGCATAGAGAATATTGACAAGGTGGTGAACGTAGACCAGGCTCCCATAGGGCGCACTCCTCGCAGCAACCCTGCCACCTATACGGGTGTGTTCAGCGACATACGCTCTCTCTTTGTAGCACTGCCCGAAGCCAAGATACGCGGCTACAAACCCGGCAGGTTTTCGTTCAATGTGAAGGGCGGCAGATGCGAGGCGTGCGGCGGTAATGGCTACAAGAGCATAGAGATGAACTTCCTGCCCGACGTGTTGGTTCCTTGCGAGGTGTGCCACGGCAAACGATACAACAGGGAAACCTTAGAGGTCAGATACAAGGGCAAGAGCATCGCCGACGTTCTCGACATGACGGTCAACCAGGCGGTGGAGTTCTTCGAGGCTGTTCCGCAGATTCTGCAGAAGATAAAGGCGTTACAGGACGTAGGAT
The DNA here is from genome assembly GCA_963600865.1 of Firmicutes bacterium CAG:103. Lineage (GTDB taxonomy): Bacteria > Bacteroidota > Bacteroidia > Bacteroidales > Bacteroidaceae > Prevotella. The sequence continues at coordinate 929 of CAVCDC010000011.1, read as the reverse complement.
TGGGATACATCAAACTCGGACAGAGCTCCACTACCCTCTCGGGTGGCGAGAGCCAACGCGTAAAACTTGCCACCGAACTCTCCAAACGTGACACGGGCAAGACGCTGTATATCCTTGACGAACCGACTACTGGTCTCCACTTCGAGGACATTCGTATCTTGATGGGGGTGTTGCAGAAGTTGGTGGACAGAGGCAACACAGTACTTATCATCGAGCACAACCTCGATGTCATCAAACTTGCCGACTACATCATAGATATGGGACCTGAAGGTGGCAGAGGCGGCGGCAACGTGCTGTGCACCGGTACGCCCGAGGAGGTAGCGAAGAGCAAGAAGGGCTTCACGCCGCCATTCCTCGCAGAAGAACTAATTAAAGGTAAAAGGGTAAAAAGGTAAAAGGGCAAAAAGAGGCATACGCCACAAAGACTATTGGACTCTTAACTCTTAACTCTTAACTCTTAACTCTTCACTCTTAAATATAACGATATTATAACAATGGACAAATTACCTTTGAATGACATTCCAATGCTTGTGAGCGCCATCAACTTCCTGTTGCGCGACCACGAGTTTGACACTCTTGATGAAATATGCTACCACTTCAATGTGGACAGAAAAGAACTCGAAGCCAAGATGGCAAGCCAGGGGTTCGAGTGGTCAGAGGAACAAAAGAAGTTTTGGTAACGTTAAAACGTTCCTATAACGATACAGGAAGGCCGTGGCAGGGGCTAAAATAATCACATATGGAGGCTATAGCAAGAGGATTTTTCACTCTTCGTTCTTCACTCTTCACTTAAAAACGCATGACAGAGAAACAACAACGCAACGCTGCCGCTGCCTTCGCCCGAAAATGGGAAGGCAGGGGATATGAGAAGGGGGAGAGCCAGATATTCTGGACCGAACTTCTCACCGAGGTGATGGGCGTGGAAGACC
>CAVCDC010000010.1:0-43924 GCA_963600865.1 Firmicutes bacterium CAG:103 | reverse complement strand
TTACACTTCTCAGATGGTTCGTACTATCAAGTACCTCGCTGAGTTGAAGTAATACTGCTCATAGCAACAACAAGAATAACTGCGCCTGGCATCCTACGATGTCGGGCGCTCTTTCGTAACAGACAATGATAACGATATTAGGTCCTACAGCAAGCGGCAAGACGAGTCTTGCCACAGCCCTCGCCGCTGCCCTGCCCCACTCCGAGGTAGGCAAGGAGGCAGAGATCATCAGTGCCGACAGCCGGCAGGTGTACCGCCGCATGGACATCGGTACGGGCAAAGACCTTGCCGACTACACCATCGACGGCAAGCTGATACCCTACCACCTCATAGACATCTGCGAGCCAGGGACTAAGTACAACCTGTTCCAGTATCAGCAGGATTTCGCCGATGCCTACAAGGACATCTGCAGCAGGGGCAAGTTGCCCATACTCTGCGGTGGCACAGGACTCTATATCGAGTCTGTACTGAAAGGCTACAGTCTCTCGCCTGTACCGCAAAACCCCGAGCTAAGGATGTCTTTGGAAGGGAAGAGCCTGGAGGAACTGACCCTCATCTTGCAGCAACTGAAGGCACAGACGGGCAGTAATATGCACAACCGCTCCGACGTGGACACGGCACAACGTGCCATCAGGGCGATAGAGATAGAGTCGTACAACTTGGAGCACCCTACCCCTGAGAGAAAGCTCCCCGCCGTTCCGTCGGTCATCTTCGGTGTCAACATCGACCGCGAGGCGCGCAGGGAAAAGATAACGCGCCGCTTGAAGCAACGCCTGGACGAAGGGATGGTAGAAGAGATAAAGGGTCTCTTGGACAGTGGTATCCCGGCTGAAGACCTCATCTACTACGGGTTGGAGTATAAGTTTGTGACGGAATACATCACAGGCAAGACCTCCTACGACGAGATGTTCCGTGGCTTGGAAATCGCCATCCATCAGTTTGCCAAGAGGCAGATGACATGGTTCAGGGGCATGGAACGCCGCGGCTTCACCATCCACTGGATAGACGCCCTGCAGCCTATGCAGGACAAAGTAGAAGAAATCATATTAAAGGTAAAAAAGGCAGTTTAAAGGTAAAAAAGTAAAAAGGTAAAAAGGTAAAAAGGTAAAAAGAGGGCTCGCGCCGTATAAAGGTAAAAAAGTAAAAAGGTAAAAAGGTAAAAAGAGGGCTCGCGCCACAAAGGCTGTTGTCTTAACTACTTAACTCCTTAACTCCTTAACTCAACTCCTTAACTCCTTTAACACCTTAACTCCTTAACTCCTTTAACTCCTTAACATCATAACTCCTTAACAGTATGGCAGTGAACGAGAACAAATGGGGTCTGCTCTATTGTCCGCGCGGCGGATATGGAAGCAGCAAACGCTGGAAGAAGATAGAAAAGGCTCTGCGTGACAACGACGTAGACTATGACCTCGTGCAGAGCGAGAGCCAGACAAGTGTGGAAAGACTTGTCAAGATGTTCATCAACAACGGCTACAAGACCATCATCATCGTGGGAGGCGACTCAGCCCTCAACGATGCCGTCAACTGTATCATGCAGGCTGATGCCACCCAGCGCAAAGAGATAGCCTTGGGAGTGATTCCCAACGGACTGATGAATGACTTCGCTCATTTCTGGGGCTTCTCAGACAGCAACTACGACGAGACCGTCAAGTGGTTGAAGATGCGACGTATCAGAAAGATAGACTTGGGCTGCATCCGCTACACGAACAAGCATGAGGAGAAATGCCGCCGCTACTTCCTCAACTGCATCAACATCGGTCTGATAGCCTCCATCATGAACCTGCGTCGCCGCACGCGCCACATCTTCGGTTCAAGGCATCTGTCTTTCATCTTCTCCTTCCTGCTGATGATATTCCAGCGCTTGGACTATAAGATGGAGGTGAGAGTGAACGGCGAGACCATGAAGCGACGCATCATGACGCTGTGCATCGGCAATGCGTCGGGATACGGACAGACGCCCAACGCTGTGCCTTACAACGGATTGCTCGACCTGTCCATGGTGTACCATCCACAGATCACCCAGTTGGTGGAGGGCATCTATCTCTTTATAAAAGGCAAGTTCCTGAACCATCACAGTGTGCATCCCTACCGCACTGCCGAGGTGGAGGTCAAGGAGGCGCAGCACGCCCTCGTAAGCATCGACGGCAGGCTCATCGCCACACCGAAGGGCGCATACAATGTCACTGTAAAACAGGAAGTTATCAACTTCCTGATTCCGGAATAAAGACTTTTAAAGGTAAAAAGGTAAAAAGGTAAAAAAGCTAACGCCGTATGGATTTCGAACACGGAACACACAGAATACACGGAAGTTTTTTTGAACACGAATTATCATAAATATTTTTTGAACACGAATCTCACCCTTCCCTTGATATTTTCTGCAGTTCCTCTTCGTCGAGGAGTCTGATTTTCCTTCCGTCGATGGCAATCAAGTTGTCGGCGGCAAAGGAAGAGAGGGTACGAATGGCATTGCTCGTCGTCATATTGGAGAGGTTGGCTATTTCCTCACGGCTCATACACGAGCAGAGCGAGCAACCATCGTCCTCCAGTCCGTAAGAATCTCTGAGGAAGAGCAGCGCCTCGGCAAGCCGTCCACGCACATGCTTCTGCGTCAGGTTGACTATACGCTGGTCAGAATGACCTATCTCCGTACAGAGATACTTGATAAAGAAAAAATTAATATTGAAATTGTCCTCCATGAGTTCGATGAGGACATGAGCGGGGACACTTGCCACCAAGCACTCCTCCATCGCCATGGCAGAGGTTCGATATGGTTCGTCGGCGAAGAAGGCGCGGAAGGCGAAGAACTCAGAGGGTTTGATGGCACGGATGATCTGTGCTCTCCCACCGATGCCCTCCTTGTATATCTTCACCTTTCCCTGTACCAGGAAGAGGACATCGCATGGTTTCTCCTCACTCTTGTATATGATTTCGTTTTTCTCGTACTGGTGTAGTGATGTATTCTCTTGGAGGACAGCATACTGCTCGGCACCGAGGCCGCCCCATAGCTCCGAAATATCCTTAACAACCTCAGTAACCTCGTCTGTTTGTCCTGACATGATGATAATTTGTTTGTGCTTGGTTTTTTGTAATCGTCGTACAAAAGTACGATAAATCCCCGAAATAATTAAATATTTTGACGAAAAATGTGTTTAAAAACTTAAATTAGGGCATAAAAAGAAAAAAGTTGAAGAAAAAACTTTGTCGGATGACAAAAAAAGACTACCTTTGAAGCATCTATAGCAATTTAATACTAAAACCTTAATACAGATCTATGAGTTATCTAAGATTCGAAAAGGCCCTAATGACCAACCTCCAGGAGTCATTGCCCAAAGAGCTGTTGCGAACCAACCGCTCTGGTGCTTATTCGTGCTCTACGATTGTAGACTGCAACACGAGGAAATATCACGGTCTGTTGGTTGTCCCGATACCCGAGCTGGACGATGACAACCACGTACTGCTGAGTTCTCTCGACGTTACGGTCATTCAACATGGCGCTGAGTTCAACCTTGGTTTGCACAAGTACCAAGGCAACAACTACAGTCCTATGGGCCATAAGTACATCCGTGAGTTTGACTGCGACACGGTGCCCACCACCATCTACCGTGTGGGCGGTGTCGTATTGAAGAAAGAAGTAGTGTTCCAGCACTACGAAAACCGCATCCTGATACGTTACACCCTGGTGGACGGTCACTCCGCCACCACGTTGCGTTTCCGTCCCTTCTTGGCATTCCGCAGTGTGCGCCAGTTCACACACGAGAACGGCACCGCCTCTCGCGACTACTTCGACGTGGACAACGGCATCAAGACCTGCATGTACGCAGGCTATCCCGATCTCTTCATGCAGTTCTCCAAGCAGAACGAGTTTATCTTCCAGCCCGACTGGTATCGTGGCGTGGAGTATCCCAAGGAGCAGCAGCGCGGCTACGCCTCCAACGAGGACCTCTATGTGCCCGGTTACTTCGAGATGGGCATCAAGAAGGGCGAGAGCATCGTCTTCGCCGCCTCTACCTCCGAGACCAAGTCGGCAGGTCTGAAGAATCTTTTCGACAAGGAGGTAAGCGAGCGCGCTCCGCGTGACAACTTCTTCCACTGCCTCGTCAACGCCGCCCACCAGTTCCACATCCGCGAGAAGAACGACGACCGCTACATCCTCTCTGGCTATCCATGGTTCAAGTGCCGCGCACGCGACACGTTCATCTCCCTCCCGGGTCTCACCCTCTCCATCGAGGAGGACGCCTACTTCGAGTTGGTGATGAAGACAGCCATCAGGGGATACTACGAGTTTATGGAGGGGAAGCCCCTCAGCATCCACATCACAGAGATGGAGCAGCCCGACGTGCCCCTGTGGGCGATCTGGGCATTGCAACAGTACGCCAAGGAGGTGGGCAAGGCGGAGTGTCTGAAGAAATATGGCAAGTTCATCAAGGATGTCATCCACTACATACAGGGCAACAAGCATCCCAACCTCCAGCTCAAGGAGAACGGACTGCTCTACTCCAACGGCAAGGACAAGGCAGTGACATGGATGAACTCCACCGCCAACGGCCGTCCCGTCGTACCGCGCTCGGGATACATCGTAGAGTTCAACGCCCTCTGGTACAACGCTCTCTGCTTCTGCGCCTCCCTCGCTGAGTTGGAAGGCAAGGAGAAGGAACAGAAGACTCTCCTCGCCGAAGCCGAGAAGACACAGCAGTCGTTCATCGATACCTTCCTCAACGAGTATGGCTATCTCTACGACTATGTGGACGGCAACATGATCGACTGGAGCGTACGCCCCAACATGATCTTCCCCGTGGCGTTCGACTACTCTCCGCTCTCGCAAGAGCAGAAGAAGAAGGTGCTCGACATCTGTACACGCGAGCTGCTCACGCCCAAGGGACTGCGCTCCCTCTCGCCCAAGAGCGGCGGCTACAACCCCATCTATGTGGGACCACAGACACAGCGCGACTATGCCTACCATCAGGGAACGGCATGGCCATGGCTCGGCGGCTTCTACATGGAGGCGAGCCTGAAGCTATACAAGCGCACACGCCTGAGCTTCGTCGAGCGACAGATGGTGGGCTACGATGACGAGATGTCCTACCACTGCCTGGGCACCATCAGCGAGCTCTTCGACGGCAACCCGCCATTCCACGGACGCGGCGCCATCTCGTTTGCCATGAATGTGGCAGAGATACTGCGCGCTCTCGAACTACTTGAAAAATACCAATATTAACCGGAGGACTGCTATATGAAAGTTTTAATGTTTGGATGGGAGTATCCTCCTCACGTATTCGGTGGACTTGCCACCGCCAACTTTGGTATCTCCCAGGGTCTTCACGCCCAGGGAGACGTCGACATCACGCTCTGCCTGCCCCACCCCTTCGGTGACGAAGACCGCAGCGCAGCCAAGATTGTCGCCATGAACAGTGTGCCCATCGCCTGGCGCGACGTCAACTTCGACTATGTGCAGCAGCGTGTGGGCAACATCATGGACCCTCATGACTATTTCCGCTACCGCGACCATATCTATGCCGACTTCAACTACATGCACGTCAACGACTTGGGATGCATGGACTTCGCTGGCGGCTATCCTGCCAACCTGCACGACGAGATCAACAACTACTCGGTCATCGCCGGAGTGGTGGCTCGCACGGAAGACTATGACATCATCCATGCGCACGACTGGCTGACGTTCCCCGCCGGCATCCACGCCAAGAAGATAAGTGGCAAACCACTGTGCATACACGTTCACGCCACCGACTTCGACCGTAGCCGCGGCAAGGTGAACCCCACCGTCTACTCCATCGAGAAAGACGGCATGGACAACGCCGACTGCATCATGTGTGTCTCTGAGTTGACTCGACAGACGGTCATCAACCAGTACCACCAGGACCCACGCAAGTGCTTTGCCATGCACAATGCCGTATATCCCCTCAAACAGGAGCTGCAGGACATCCCTCGCCCCGACCACAAGGGCAAGGAGAAGGTGGTCACATTCTTGGGACGCATCACGATGCAGAAGGGTCCGGAATACTTCGTAGAGGCTGCCAACATGGTGCTGCACCGCACTCGCAACGTGCGCTTCTGCATGGCCGGCTCGGGCGACATGCTCAACCAGATGATCTACCTTGCCGCAGAGCGTGGCATAGCAGACCGCTTCCACTTCCCGGGCTTCATGCGCGGCAAACAGGTGTATGAATGCCTGAAGGACTCTGATGTCTACGTCATGCCCTCGGTGAGCGAACCGTTCGGTATCTCGCCACTCGAAGCCATGCAGTGTGGCACGCCTACCATCATCTCCAAGCAGAGCGGATGCGGCGAGATACTCACCAACTGCATCAAGGTGGACTACTGGGACATCCATGCCCTCGCCGATGCCATCTACGGCATCTGCCACAACGAGAGCCTCTTCGACTACCTCTCGGTAGAGGGCAAGAACGAGGTAGACCAGATCACTTGGGAGAAGGTGGGTGCGCGCATCAAGAACCTGTATCTCAAGACCTTGGGATGGAAATAACAACTAACAATCAAGAACGAATCATTAAGAATTGCTGATATATGAAGACAATTTGTTTATATTTCGAGATACATCAGATCATTCATCTGAAGAGATACCGTTTCTTCGACATAGGCACCGACCACTATTACTACGATGACTATGAGAACGAGCGCAGCATCAGCTACATCGCAGAGCATTCGTACATGCCTGCACTCGCTGCCCTCGAGGAGATGATCAAGAACAACGGCCAGTATTTCAAGGTGGCTTTCTCGCTCTCTGGCGTAGGCTTGGAGCAGCTGGAGATGCACGCCCCACAGGTATTGGAGAAGTTGCAGGACCTGAACCGCACGGGCTGCGTGGAGTTCCTCGCCGAGCCTTACTCCCACGGCCTCGCCTCGCTCGTCAACGAGGAGAGCTTTGCCGCCGAGGTCAAGAAGCAGGCGAAGAAGATAGAGGAGTATTTCTCGCAGAAACCAAAGGTGCTGCGCAACTCCTCGCTCATCTACAGCGACGACATCGGTCTGCAGGCATCGCAGATGGGCTTCATCGGTATGCTGACAGAGGGTGCCAAGCATGTGTTGGGATGGAAATCGCCCCACTATGTATACAACTGCGCCTTGGCTCCCAACCTCAAGCTGCTGCTGCGTGACGTGAACCTAAGCGACGACATCTCGCTGCGCTTCAACAACAGCAACTGGGACGGTTATCCTCTCTTTGCCGACAACTACATCAACCAGATAGCCGCCCTCCCACAGGAGGAGCAGGTCATCAACATCTTCATGGAGCTGTCTGCCCTTGGCATCGCCCAACCGCTGTCGAGCAACATCTTGGAGTTTATCAAGGCTCTGCCTGCCTGTGCCAAGGAGAAGGGCATCACTTTCTCGACGCCTACGGAGATTTGCCAGAAGATGAAGTCGGTGGGCGAACTGAATGTTCCCGACACCCTGAGCTGGGTGGACGAGGAGCGTGACGTGAGCACCTGGCTCGGCAACCCGATGCAGCGTGAGGCGTTCGACAAACTCTACAGTGTAGCCGACCGTGTGCGCATCGCCGACGACCCGCGCATCAACATGGACTGGGCTTACCTGCAGGCAAGCAACAACTTCCGTTTCATGACCACCAAGCCCAGCAACGTGGGTCTTGACAGGGGTATCTACAGCAGTCCTTTCGATGCCTTCACCAACTATATGAACATCCTCGGCGACTTCCTGAACCGTGTCAACAGCCTCTATCCATCCGAAGTGGACAACGACCAGCTGGAGGCGCTCCTCACTACCATCAAGAACCAGAACGAGGAACTGGAGGTCAAGGACGAGGAGATCGTACGCCTACAGGCCAAGATAGAGAAGATAGAGAAGCAACTGAAAAAGGCTACCGAGAAGAAGGCTGCTGAGAAGAAGCCCGCAGAAAAGAATGCTCCTGCTGAGAAGAAGGCTCCTGCCAAAGCGGCGACGAAAAAAGCCCCTGCTGCCAAGAAAGCTCCCGAGGCTGCTCCCGAAGCAACTGCCGCTCCAAAGGAAACTGAGAAATAAAACACTTGTTTCATACGACAACAAAAGCGTATCCCGTCTCGGATACGCTTTTTTTTATTGATCATTTATAATAAATATAAAAATATAATCAACTCTTCTTAACTCTCTTTCGCAGCTTGACAAGGAGAAAGAATAGGGGTTGCGGAAAATCGAACTGTAATCGTCATCGTAATCACTTAAGATGGAAAGATGGAAAGATGGAAAAATGGAAAACTATGTTTCTCGGAGCATAAAATTATGAGATAAACATCCTTACTCTACGTTTTGGCTCTTATCACACGTCAAAATTTGGAGACCCCCGATTTTTGTAGTAACTTTGCAGCGAAGAAAGTGAAGAGAGTGAAGAACGAAGAGTGAAGAGTGAAGAACGAAGAGTGAAGAACGAAGAGTGAGTGAAGAGAGGAAACACTTGCCTTTGGTTTCAAGTGTTACTCGTTTCCCCTTTTATCGGGAGCAAGGCTTGGATTTGATAGAAAATCGATAAGATGTGAATTGAAAAATCCGACCGACATGAAGCTGACAATGCCCCGTGCCGGTCGGATTTCTTTTACTCTTTTACCTTTTTACTCTTTTACTTTTTTACAAACTTGCTGTGGTTGTAGATATATACCCCCTTGGCAAGCGAGCCTAAGTCGGAAGAGGAAGCATTTGCCTTTACGAGGCGGCCACCCATGTCGTAGACATTACTGGAAGAAGCATTACTGGCTGTCAGGATGCCAGCAATGCCACTTGAAGATTCGGGATAGAGCGTAAAACCAAAGAGACACTGCTTGCTCATGGGAGTGAACGTCAAACTGTGTTCCACTGGTGTGCTGAAAGTAAAGTCGTAGTTCTTTACATCCTGGCTGGCGGGAAAGACATAGTCTGTGGCTTCGTAGCTCACGCCATTGACTTCGCCCAAGTAAGCATCTGCTTCGGTATAGTTGTTCTTTCCCTCTACCACCATCTTGGCAATCTTTATGCCGTCGGGGATGACGATGGTGTACTGCACATTGGCACTGTACTTGATGTAATTCGTGCCCGAACCAACACTGTACGACTTACTTTTCGTGTTGGTGATGGAAAACCCGTTGCTGAATGCGGCAGTAGGGGCACTGCCGTCAGTGAAAGTCTTGGAGTTCAAGACATAAGAGTCTGCCGAGGGGTCGGGCGTAACATCTGTCGACGTAGCGTTGCATTGGTCATCATAGGTAGAGCCGTAGTTAGTAACCCACATCTTACCACTTGACACCGTGATCTTGGAACCGTTCTTGAACACCAAGTTGTCCACGAAACGGATGTCAATACCTGTCTTGGCAGAAATCTGAACGTTGTCAAGTGTCACATTCTGGATGTGGCTCTCAGGACGACCGACAAGGAAGATGGCTTTGCCCGTGCAAACATCTGTTGTCTTCACATTCTGCAGAAGGATGCCATTGTAGGTAGGGGTGGTGCTGTCCTTCGTTCTCGCATTCGCCTCGTCAGTGGCAGGATCGCTGCTATACTGCTTGTCGTAATAGCAGTCGATGGAGAAGGGACTTGGAATCTTCGTCATCGTGAAGTTGGTGAATTTCCAGTCTTCCTCGCCTCCGCCACGCAGAGTGCCGTCGGTGTTGATGCCCGTCTTCATGCGAATACCCGAGGTAGTGCCTACCATCGTGATCTGGTCAAACCACAGATGCTTGACATTAGATGTGTAGCTGCCTATAGAAGCACCATGGCCCGTACCGAAGTAGCAGTTCCACACGTGTACATACTGCGCATAGGAGTCGCATACCACATTGTCGTCGCCCGTACAGATGTTGCAGTCGTAGATGTTCACGTGGTGTCCCCAGATAGAGATACCGTCCGTGTTGTGAGAAGGCTGCTCCGTCTTGGTGTCAGAGGCAGGGTTGGAGATGGTGACATCATGCACCGTGAAGTGGTTTGCGCCATTGCTGTTGCTCAGCGTAAGGTTGACACCAGGCGTATTTTGTATCTTGAGGTTTCTCACCAAGAAGCGGCTTCCTTTCTCGAAGCGAATCATGGCACCAGGATTAAAAGTCTCCTTGTTGTCACGAGCCTTCCACCATCGTGCGCCCTGGCCGTCGATGACAGAGGTAGTGCCCTCGCCCTCGATGACGATGTCGCTCTGGTTCTTGTTCTTGCAACCGATGAAGAGGGTCTTGTTGTTGGGAGCCTTGCCATATTCCACGAGCTTGAGGGTGGCACCAGCGCACAGGTGGAGGACGGTCTTCGACTTGATGCTGAGCACCTCAGTCGAGCTTGTCATCTGGTCGCTGCTGCCAAACAGCCACGTACCGGCAGGGATGACCACCATGCCGCCCGTAGTGGGAACTTTATCGAGTGCAGCCTGTATAGCCTTGGTATTGTCCTCCGTCTCCGAGAGTCCGGTAACGGTAATCGTGTTCGCCGAGGTGATCTCAGGCAACACGGGCAAGTTAACGGCAGTCCAGCCGTCGGGGGTATTCTGTGCATTCTGTTCTGCAGTGATACCAGCAAAGGTCTGCGCATGGGCAGTCATTGCCAACGCCATGAATGCCGCCAACACCATTGATTTGATAGTAGTCTTGTTCATCGAGTTATGTTATTTTTGGTTATTGTGCCACAAAAATACAACAAATAGATGAAACAACAACAAAAACGGCACAATATTTTTTGCAAACGATTACGCACAGAGGCTTTGCCACCGCCCGCAACGCCACAAAACTTAACTTTGCCACGCTTTTCTTGTCCGTTCCGACATTTATTGCTACCTTTGCAGTCAAATTGCGTCATAAAACAAGAGACACTCATGTCAACCATCATCTATCCATCGCCCATCTTCGGGCCAGTACACTCACGCCGCCTGGGCGTGTCGCTTGGCATCAACCTCATGCCGGGCGACGGCAAGGTGTGCTCGTTTGACTGCATCTACTGCGAGTGCGGCTTCAATGCCGACTTCCGTCCCAAGCAGCCACGTCCCACCCGCCAGGAGGTAAGGGAGAAACTGAGAGAGGTGCTGCAGCAGCGCCACGCCGACGGCAAGGCACTCGACGTCATCACCTTTGCCGGCAACGGCGAACCGACGGGACATCCCGACTTCAAGGGCATCATAGAAGACACCATCGCCCTGCGCAACCAGTACTTCCCCGAGGCGAAAGTGTCGGTGCTGAGCAACGCCACCTTCCTATACAAGGACGACGTACACGAAGCCCTCACATGGGTGGACAACAACATACAGAAGCTCGACACGGTAGACATGGACTACATACGGCGCATAGACCGCCCACAGCAACCCAACTACGACGTGCGGGACATCATCGCCCAACTGAAACGCTTCGAGGGAAAGGTCATCATACAGACCATGTTCATGTGCGGCGACAACGCTGACAACACCAGTGAGGAATACATTGCGCCCTGGCTGAAGGCGGTGGAAGAAATTCGACCCCAGCAGGTGATGGTGTACACCATAGACCGCGAGACACCCGACAGGCTGCTGAGGAAAGCCCCTGCCGCCACGCTCGACGCCATCAAGGCACGCGTGGAAGCCTTGGGCATCAAATGCTCGGCAAGCTATTAAAAAAGAAAGAAACTAACAGACACCCCCGAAAAGAGAATACATGAAGGAAAAGAGTAACATACTCGTCATCAGCGACATGTGCGGCTACGGCAAGGTAGCGGCAGCCGTGCAGTTGCCCATCCTCTCGTACATGGGACACGACGTGTTCAACCTCCCCACCATGCTCATCAGCAACACCTTCCCCTACGGCAAGTATGCCGTCATGGAGAGTACGCCGTACATAGAGGATGCCATCGGGAAATGGAAGGAGTTGGGCATACACTTCGACGCCATCACGACAGGATTCATACCCTCGGAGAAGCAGGCTCGCATCGTCGCCAACTACTGTCGCGAACAGGCGGCACAAGGCACCGACATCTTCGTAGACCCCGTCATGGGCGACTATGGCAAACTGTATGGCGGCGCCGACGAGGGAACCATTCGTTGCATGAAGGAGATGTTGGGCGTGGCACACCTCTGCTTCCCCAACTACACCGAGGCGTGTCTCCTCACGGGCGAGACCTACCACGAGGGAGGCATCTCGCAGAAAGCTGCCTACGCCCTTGTAGACAAGTTGCGCGCCATAGGTTCCCATTCCGTACTCATCACCTCGTGCTTGGTGGAGGGGCAGCACGCCGTGGTGGGATACAACAACCTCACTGACGAATACTTCACCCTCGGCTATGAAGAGATTCCCGTACAGTTTCCTGGCACAGGAGACATCTTCTCAAGCATCATCGTGGGAAAGATGAAAGACGGCGACTCACTGCTCCACGCCACACGGTGCGCCATGGACACACTGCGCCACTGGATAGACCTCAACAAGGACAACGAGGACAAGAACAGGGGCATACCAGTGGAGAGACACCTGACGGAACTGAACACAAATAATAAATGATAAATTTCGAAGATAGGGAAGTTATAGAAGTTAAGGGAAGTTAGAGGGAAGTTAGAGGGAAGTTAAGGGACAATACCATTACTTCTTACAAAGAGAACCAAGCAATAAAGCTGTTGTCCCTTAACTTCTATAGCGACCTTCGGGAGCGATAACTTCCCTTAACTTCTCTAAATTCCCTACTATACAGAAACTCAAATACCTTATATAAAAAAGAGGTAAGAAAAGGAACATGATTTATCCAAACAATTTCGAACAGAAGATAGGATTCAACGAAATACGCAACATGCTGCGACAGGAATGTCTCTCGCCATTGGGCAAGGAACAGGTAGACCGCATGGCGTTCAGCAGCGACGCAGAGACGGTCAACGAACGCCTGCAGCAGGTGCGCGAGTTCCGCAGACTCATGGAGGAGATAGAGGACTTCCCCCTGCAGTATTTCTATGATGTCAGGGCAAGCATCCACCGCACACGCGTGGAGAACACTCACCTCGAAGAAGACGAGCTCTTCGACCTGAGACGCTCGCTCAAGACCATCGCCGACATCGTGGGCATACTCAACCACAGCGACGAGGACGACGCCCACGCCGAGCAGGAGGACGGATGGCGCAGGGAGAAGACATACCCCTACCCCGCTCTGCACCGCCTCGCAGAAGACGTGCTCACCTTCCCGCAACTCATACAGCGCATAGACCAGATATTGGACAAGTATGGCAAGATACGCGACAACGCCACACAGGAACTGCTGCAGATACGCCGCGAACTGGCGAAGACGGAGGGGAGCATCTCACGCACACTCTACAGCATACTACGCTCGGCACAGAGCGAGGGCGTGGTGGAGAAAGACGTGACACCCACCCTGCGCGACGGCAGACTCGTCATCCCCGTCTTGCCGACACTGAAACGCAAGATCAAAGGCATCGTGCACGACGAGAGTGCCACGGGACGCACCGTCTTCATCGAACCCACAGAGGTGGTGGAGGCCAACAACCGCGTCAGAGAACTGGAAGGCGAGGAGCGCAAGGAGATCATACGCATACTGACCGACTTCACCAACAGGATGAGACCTCACGCCAAGGAGATACTACACAGCTACCAGTTGCTCGCCGCCATCGACTTCATACAGGCGAAGCACAAGGTGGCAGACAGGTTCAAGGCGATAGAGCCCGAGGTGGAAGACCATCCGCACATCGACTGGATACACGCCGTACACCCACTGTTGCAGCTCTCGCTCGAAAAGAAGCAAGAAAAGGTGGTGCCGCTCGACATACTGCTCACCGAAGAGAAGCGCATACTCATCATCTCGGGACCCAACGCCGGAGGTAAGTCGGTGTGCCTCAAGACAGTGGGACTGCTGCAGTACATGCTGCAGTGCGGACTGAGCATCCCCGTAAGCGAACGCTCCAAGACAGGCGTGTTCAGTAACATCATGATAGACATCGGCGACGAACAGAGCCTTGAGAACGACCTCTCCACCTACTCCTCGCACTTGCTCAACATGAAGAACATGATGAAGGCGGCAGACGACCATACCGTCATCCTCATCGACGAGTTTGGAACGGGAACAGAACCGGGCATCGGAGGTGCCATCGCCGAGGCTGTGCTCGACCGCTTCACACAGCAGAGGGCTTACGGTGTCATTACCACGCACTATCAGAACCTGAAGCACTTCGCCGACAGTCACGAGGGAGTGGCTAACGGTGCCATGCTCTACGACCGCCACGAGATGAAGGCACTCTTCCAACTCGCCATCGGCCGCCCTGGCTCATCCTTCGCCATCGAGATAGCACGCAAGATTGGTCTGCCCGAAGATGTCATCAAGGAGGCCTCCGACATCGTGGGCTCGGAATACATTCAGAGCGACAAGTATCTGCAGGACATCGTGCGCGACAAACGCTACTGGGAGAACAAGCGACAGAACATTCACCAGCGCGAGAAGGACATGGAGAAGACCATCTCCAAGTACGAGAGCGACATAGAGGACATCGAGCGAAGCCGGAAAGCCATCCTGCAGAAGGCGAAGGAGGAGGCCGCCGAACTGCTGAAGGAGGCCAACCGCAAGATAGAGAACACCATACGCGAGATACGCGAGAAACAGGCAGAGAAGGAGGAGACACGTCGCATACGACAGGAGTTGGAGACCTTCAAGCAGGAGGTGCAGGAGATAGACACCAAGGACTCTGACGACAAGATAGCGCGCAAGATAGCACAGATACAGCAGCGCAAGGAGCGACACGCCAAGCGACAGGCTGAGAAGGCGCAAAACCAGGAGAAGGCTGCGGCGGCACTGCGCAACGCACAGACCAAGCAGCAGGCGGCAAACCGACCCTTGCAGGTTGGTGACAGTGTACGCATCAAGGGTCTCTCCACCATCGGTAAGATAGAGAGCCTCAGCGGTGACATGGCGACGGCTGTCTTTGGCGGTATGCGCACCAAGATGCGACTGAACCGCCTGGAACTTGCCACTGCCGACAACACTGCTGACACTCCTTCCGACAAGACCGAGCAGCGCAAGGAGAACCTTGCCTACAGCATCAGTCAGGAGACACGCAAGACCATCGACGACCGCAAGGCCAACTTCCACCAGGACATCGACGTAAGGGGCATGCGAGGCGACGAGGCTCTCAACGCCGTGCAATACTTCATCGACGATGCCATCCTCGTGGGTATGCCACGCGTCAGAATCCTCCACGGCAAGGGCAACGGCATCCTAAGACAACTCATCAGACAATATCTGAGCAGCGTGCCCAACGTAGTGCGCTATGCAGACGAGCACGTACAGTTTGGAGGTGCCGGTATCACGGTGGTAGACTTTTGAGTAAATGAGAAATGATAAATTATAAATAATAAATGAGAAATTATAAACGAAAGCGAGAAGTTAGAAGTTGTTAATTTTTCTCTTTTCATGGTGAAAAATTTGGAGGTATGCGAGGAAATGCGTACCTTTGCAGCCGCTTTCGAGCAATACGGACAAGTCTCATACGACCAGCTCCCTCGGAATCCCCCAGGATGGGAACATAGCAAGGGTACTTGGTTGTAGCGGTGCGATATGAATCGCTTGTCCACCTGCCTCTTTAGCTCAGTTGGCCAGAGCACGTGATTTGTAATCTCGGGGTCGTTGGTTCGAATCCGACAAGAGGCTCTAAAAGAAGGGATTTTCCTAACAGGAGAGTCCCTTCTTTTTTTGTATATTTTCGCTCATACCCACAAAAATATATAAAAAAGCCATCTATATGGGGATTATATGCAGAAAAATAACTACTTTTGCAAGACAATATACATTATTAATAATGATCAACGTACAAAAACTGATACAAACCAAAGCCTTTGCGCGTCAAGACGGGGCTATTCTCGGACTGGTATGGATAGCCAGTTTTGTCTGCACGATGTTGGCAGTAACCCCTAAATACGCCACCTTGGGCTTGTTCTCCAACCTGTTGCTCATCAGCACGCCCTTCGTCGTTGCGGCAAGACTCAGAAGTTTCCGCGACTATGCCCTCGAAGGATGCATCTCCTTCCGTTGCGGCGCATTCTACTGCTTCAGCACTTTCTTCAACGCCACCCTGCTGCTCACCGTGGTGCAGTACCTGTGGTTCACCTTCATGGACATGGGACCCTTCGTGTCCATGATAGAGACGACCTACCCCGCCATACTGCAAGAGGTGTACAAGATCTCGGCAAGCGAAGCCAAGGCACTGCTCGACAGCGTCGTTACGATGAAGCCCCTGGCATGGGCATCCATGTTCATGATAAGCGACCTCTTGGCAGGTGCCGTGCTCAGCCCCTTCATCGCCGCCGTACTGACACGGAAGGCAAAGCCAGTCAACAGAAAATAAATCTGTCAACAGGAAATAAAAACACCCCACACAAGCATCTCGAATACATACACAGAAACAAAATATGGACATTTCAGTCATCATACCCCTTTACAACGAAGAAGAGTCACTGCCCGAACTGCATGCATGGATAGAACGGGTGATGAAAGCCAACGGCTTCAGCTATGAGATCATCTTCGTGAACGATGGTTCCACCGACCGCTCCTGGCAGGTGATAGAAGACCTCGCCAAGAAGTCGGATAGCGTGAAAGGCATCAAGTTCCGCCGCAACTACGGCAAGAGTCCGGCTCTCTACTGCGGATTCAAGCAAGCGCAGGGCGACGTGGTCATCACCATGGATGCCGACCTGCAGGACTCGCCCGACGAGATACCGGGACTCTACGACATGATCACCAAGGAGGGATACGACCTCGTCTCCGGCTACAAGCAGAACCGCAAGCAGGGAGACCCTCTGTCGAAGACCATCCCCACCAAGCTCTTCAATGCCACGGCACGCAAGGTGAGCGGCATACACAACCTGCACGACTTCAACTGCGGACTGAAGGCATACCGGCGCGACGTCATCAAGAACATCGAGGTGTATGGAGAGATGCACCGATACATACCCTACTTGGCTAAGAACGCCGGCTTCGCAAAGATAGGCGAGAAACCAGTCCACCACCAGGCACGCAAGTTCGGTGTCTCCAAATTCATGGGATGGAACCGCTTCGTCAACGGATACCTCGACCTCCTCACACTGTGGTTCCTCAGCAACTTCGGCAAGAAGCCCATGCACGTGTTCGGATTCCTCGGGAGCATGGTGTTCTTCATCGGATTCCTCTCCCTCGTAGGTCTCGCCATCGACAAGTGCATCAACCTCAGCAACGGCGTGTATGGACATCTCATCACCGACTCGCCCTACTTCTTCGTCGCGCTCACGACCATGATCCTCGGAAGCCAACTCTTCCTTGCAGGCTTCTTGGGCGACCTCATGAGCAGACAGAACCCTAACAGAAACGATTACCAAATAGAAAAAGAGATAAGATGCGGAAAATAATCCCGATTCTCATTGCCGCCATTACCGCCATGGTGAGCTGCACGTCACTCGACTGCCCGCTCAACAACACGGTGTACACGACATACAAACTGGATGGCTACATCAGCTACTTGGAGGACACGCTCACCATCTCCACATGCCGCAAGGCAGGGACAGACAGCGTGCTCTTCAACAAAGGGGTGAACGTAGACTCGTTCTCACTGCCCATGAGCTATAGCCAACCGGCTGACACCCTCTTCGTCCAGACAAGAGACACCCTGCTCAGGACCTTCCTCGACACGGTAATCGTCAGCAAGGAGAACTTCCCTCATTTCGAATCGGTAGACTGCAGTCCGTCGTTCTTCCACACCATCACGGGCGTACAGACGACACACCACCGCATAGACTCTATCAGCATTAACTGCAAAGAAGTAACTTATGATGTATCGAAGCCACATTTCTATATTTACTTTGGCAATCACGATTAGCTGCCTGCTCTTTCTTCCGACACAGGCTGCCGCACAGGGCGGCAACAAGAAGATAGCGGAGCAGAAAGACACCACGGCATTCTTCCGCCATGTGGCTGTGAGCGTAGACCTCATCGGTCCCATCCAGCTCCTTGTGAGCGACTACGGACAGTATGAGGCATCTGTGCGCGTCAACCTGAAGGACAGGTACTTCCCCGTAGCCGAGATAGGACTTGGAAAAGCCAACGGCAGCGACGAGAGCACACAGCTCACCTATAAGACCACGGGACCTTACGGGCGCATAGGATGCGACTTCAACCTGCTGAAGAACAAGCATGACATATACAGGCTCTACGCTGGTCTACGCTATGCCCTCACCTATTATAAGTTCGACGTGTCCAGTCCGCCCATCACCGACCCCGTATGGGGCGGCACGGCTGAATATGGTGCCACGGGCGTACAGTGCAACTACCACTGGATGGAGGCTATCTTTGGTGTCGACGCCAAGCTGTGGGGTCCCATACGCTTGGGATGGACCCTCAGATACAAAAGGCAACTCTTCCACAACGACGGGAACATAGGCAGCACATGGTATGTGCCGGGCTACGGCATCAAAGGAGGGTCGCGCTTCGGTGGAACCTTCAATGTGACTTTTGAACTGTAAAAACATCGCATATTCGCAAACCGCTTATCTCATATTCGCAAATCACTTATCTCATATTCGCAAACCACTTATCCCATATACGCTATGAAGAAGAAAAGACTCATTTGGCAGGTTCCCTTCCTGCTGTTGCTCATCATAGGCACTGTCGTCATCATACGTCAGCAGCGCTCCATGCCCTACCAGCACAACGAGGGATTCATCTTCGGTACGGTCTACCACATCACTTATCAGTATGACGAGGACATCCAGAATGAGATAGAAGCCGAACTGAAGAAGGTGGACCAGTCGCTCTCGCCGTTCAACGAGACATCCATCATCTCGAAGGTAAACCGCAACGAGTCTGTCACGGTCAACGGGATGTTCAGGGAGGTGTACTCCCTCGCCCAGAAGATCTCTGAAGACACCAACGGAGCCTTCGACATCACCGTCGCTCCCTTGGTCAACGAGTGGGGCTTCGGTTTCAAGAAAGGCGTAGCACCTACCCGCCATGTCATCGACAGCTTGCGCACCTTCGTGGGTTACCAGAAAGTAAGTCTCACGGAAGGGGGACGCATCGTGAAGAAAGACCCGCGACTGATGCTCGACTGCTCTGCCATCGCCAAGGGCTACGGATGTGATGTCGTGGCACGGTTGTTGCGCAGCAAGGACATCAAGAACTTCATGATAGAGGTGGGCGGCGAGATCGTGACCTGTGGCAACAGCGAGAAGCGTGTGCCCTGGCGCATCGGTGTCAACAAGCCCGCCGACGACTCGCTCAACGTGAACCAGGAACTGCAGACGGTGCTCAACGTCACGGACATGGCGATGGCCACCAGTGGCAACTACCGCAACTTCTATTATAAGAACGGCAGGAAGTATGCTCACACCGTCGACCCAAAGACGGGATACCCCGTACAGCACAACATCCTCTCGGCAACAGTGCTTGCCAAAGACTGTGCCACCGCCGACGCCTATGCCACCTCGTTCATGGTTATGGGAATGGACGGTGCCAAGCGCATCCTCAACAAACACAGCGAACTGATGGCATACCTCATCTATGCCGACAGCAAGGGCAACAACTGCATCTGGTACTCGCCATCGCTCAAAGACAAGATAATGGAATGAGAGTGAAGAACGAAGAGGGAAGAGTGAAGAATCCTCTTGCCCTATAGCTGAAAACTTTCTGCATTTGGATTCTTCGTTCTTCACTCTTCACTCTTAACTTTCTATTGGATTCTTAACTCTTCACTCTTCACTCTTCACTCTAAAACATGGACCAAGACAATAGATATGACAATCTGCTGGCACTCCCTCTCTTCCAGGGAATGAGCCGCGACGATTTACACAAGGCTGCAGGACAAACGCGGTTCGACTTCCGCAAGTTGCCTGCAAAAGCTACTATTGTCACCGAGGGAGACCCTTGCAAGCGCCTCTATTTCCTCTTTGGCGGAACAGTAAGAGTCACTACCTACAGCGGAGACCATGAGTACGAACTGCGGGAGACCATAACCCCACCTTTCACCTTCCAACCGGAACGGCTCTTCGGACTGCACCAGCAGTTCACACACACCTACACGACAGAGACACCCTGCAGTCTGCTCTGTATCACCAAGAAGGAAGCACTCAAGTTGTCTACCGACTTTGACATCTTCCGTCTGAACCTGCTCAACCTCATCTCTACACAGAGCCAGAAGCATAACGCACGACTGCTGAGCACACCACCAAAGACACTCGAACAGCGCATAGCCCGCTTCTTCGCATCTATCTGCGTCCGTCAGCAGGGCGAGAAAGTGCTGCGTATCAAGATGACACGCATCGCCGACGAAATCAACGACAGCCGCCTCGATGCCTCCAAGGCGCTCAACAGACTGGACGATAGAGGGCTCCTACACCTTCACCGCGCCATGATCATCATCCCCGACATCGAGGAACTCGTGGAAAAAGCATAATCTTTTAAAGGGAAGAGTGAAAAGTGAAGAACGAAGAATCCAATAGAAAGTTAAGAGTGAAGAGAGAAGAACGAAGAATCCAATAGTGAGTTAAGAGTCCAAATGCAGAAAGTTTATCAGCTGCAGGGCATTTGGATTCTTAACTCTTCACTCTTAACTCTTAACTCTTCACTCCATTTCTTGAATAAAGTATGTTAAATTCCCCTTGTTATGAAGGCAGATAGATGCTTTTTTGCTAACTTTGCAACAAATTTATAAACAAAAAGTTAGTATGCCACAAGATAACAACAGAGAGAAGCAACGCAACAACCCCTTTTTTGAGTCTTACAACACACCACACGACACAGTGCCCTTCGACCGCATACGGCTCGAAGACTATGAAGAGGCATTTATGGAAGGCATACGCCGTGACGACGAAGCGACAGACAAAATCGTCAACGACCCAGAGCTCCCTACCTTCGAGAACACCATCGCAAGGGTGGACACAGAGAAGGGAGACCATTACTATGACCTGCTGAGCCGTGTGTCGAACGTCTTCTCCTGTATGATGAGCGCAGAGACATGCGACGAGATGGAAGCATTGGCACAGAAACTCAGTCCGATACTGACCAAGCACGCCAACGACATCACACTCAACAAGAAACTCTTCGAACGCATCAAGTATGTTCACGACCACCCCAACCGCGAACTGACTCCCGAAGAGAAGATGCTGCTCGACACAAGCTACGACGGATTTGTACGCAGCGGTGCCCTCCTCGACGAAGAGGGGAAGGAGAAACTGCGCAAACTGACCGAGGAGGCAAGTATGCTGACACTCCAGTTCTCACAGAACCTGCTGAAAGAGAACAAGGCTTTCACTCTGCACATCACCGACAAGGCACAACTCGACGGACTGCCCGACACAGCAATCGCTGCCGCCGAACAGACGGCAAAGGAGCAAGAGAAAGAGGGATGGGTCTTCACGCTCGACTTCCCGAGTTACTCGCCCTTCATGACCTACTCCACACAGCGTGAACTGCGCCGACAGATGTACATGGCACGCAACACGGAGTGTACTCACGACAATGACTCCAACAACCTCGAGATATGCAAGCGACTGGTGAACCTCAGACGTGAGCTCGCCCAGCTGTTGGGCTTCGAGACCTATGCCGACTATGTGCTCAAGCACCGCATGGCAAGCAACGTGGAGAATGTATACAAACTGCTACACGACCTCATCGACGCATACAAACCCACCGCCGTCAAGGAGATGGAGGAGACAGCTGCCCTCGCCAAGAAGATAGAGGGCGATGACTTCGTCGTAGAGCCATGGGACCAGGGGTTCTATTCGCACAAGCTGAAGATGAAGAAATACAACCTCGACGCCGAGATGCTGCGCCCCTACTTCCAGTTGGACAAGGTGATAGAGGGTGTCTTCGGACTGGCTCACCGCCTCTACGGCATCACCTTCCAGGAGAACAAGGACATACCCGTCTACCACCCCGACGTAAAGGCTTACGAGGTGTACGACAAGGACGGCAGCTATCTCGCCGTGTTCTATGCCGATTTCTTCCCACGCAAGGGCAAGCAGGGAGGGGCTTGGATGACCGAGTTCCAGGGACAATGGATAGACCACAAGGGCAACAACATAAGACCGCACGTGAGCGTGGTGATGAACTTCACCAAGCCTACCGCAGAGAAGCCTGCCCTGCTCACCTTGGGCGAGGTGGAGACCTTCCTGCATGAGTTCGGACACAGTCTGCACGGCATGTTTGCCAACACACGCTTCGAGAGTCTGTCGGGCACCAATGTGTGGTGGGACTTCGTGGAACTGCCATCGCAGTTTATGGAGAACTACGCCGTGGAGAAAGACTTCCTGCGCACCTTCGCCTTCCATTACCAGACGGGAGAGCCGTTGCCCGACGAACTGATAGAGCGCATCATGAAGAGCCGCAACTTCATGACGGGCTATGCTTGTCTCCGACAGGTAAGCTTCGGACTCCTCGACATGGCATACTACACCAAGACCGACGAGTTCACTGCCGACATCATCCCCTTCGAGAAGGAGGCATGGAAGGAAGCGATCATAGGCAAGCAGCTCAGCAATACCTGTATGACGGTGCAGTTCTCCCACATCATGGCGGGAGGCTACGCTGCCGGTTACTATAGCTATAAATGGGCAGAGGTGCTCGACGCCGATGCCTTCAGCGTATTCAAGAAGCATGGCATCTTCGACACGACGACGGCACAGAGCTTCCGCGACAACATCCTCTCAAAGGGTGGCACAGAGCATCCGATGACGCTCTACAAGAATTTCCGCGGACAAGAGCCTACCATCGATGCCTTGTTGGAGAGAAACGGAATCAAGTAAAAATGATAGAAGAAAAACAGAAAAAACTCGATCTGCGCTACCTTCGCATGGCAAGGATATGGGCAGAGAACAGCTACTGCAAACGCCGACAGGTGGGTGCCATCGTGGTAAAGGACAAGATGATCATCAGCGACGGCTACAACGGTACGCCCAGCGGATTTGAGAATGTCTGCGAAGACGACGGCATCACCAAGCCCTACGTGCTCCACGCCGAGGCGAACGCCATCACAAAACTGGCACGGAGCAGCAACAACAGCGACGGCAGTACTCTCTACGTCACCGCCTCGCCGTGCATCGAGTGTGCCAAGCTCATCATCC
Source organism: Firmicutes bacterium CAG:103 (assembly GCA_963600865.1). Taxonomy (GTDB): domain Bacteria; phylum Bacteroidota; class Bacteroidia; order Bacteroidales; family Bacteroidaceae; genus Prevotella. Next base: position 20,915 of record CAVCDC010000010.1, on the reverse strand, counting down.
AGGCGGGCATCAAGCGCGTGGTCTACGCCGAGAAATACCGCCTCGACGACGGCATCCAACTCATGGAGAGAGCCGGCATCAAGGTGGAATACATCGACCCCGACAGCGAGGAAGCATAGTTTTCAGGAAAACGGATATAGAAAGCATAGCATATGAACAACAACAAGAACAAAGCCAACCGTTTCATGCCTACCATCATGGCGATATGCGTCGTGATAGGCATCCTCATCGGTTCGTTCTTCTCCAACCACTTTGCGGGCAACAGGCTCAACATCGTCAACAGTGGTAGCAACAGGCTCAACAACCTGCTGCACATCATCGACGACCAGTATGTGGACACCATCAACATCGACTCGTTGGTGGACAAGGCCATCCCGCAGATTCTTGCCGAACTGGACCCTCACTCTGTATACATCAGTGCCAAGGATGCAGCCACCACGACCGACGACCTGAAGGGATCCTTCTTCGGCGTGGGCATCGAGTTTGTGATACGCGAAGACACCATCCATGTGCAGAACGTCATACAGAACGGACCTGCCGAGAAGGCTGGACTGCTCGCCGGCGACAAGATCGTCACCGTGGACGGCAAGCCTTTCATAGGCAAGAAGATCACCAACGAGGTGGCTATGCACAACCTCAAAGGTCCCAAGGACACGAAGGTGAAGATCGGTGTGGTGAGATATGGCAGTAAGAAGGTGCAGCAGTTCACTGTGACACGTGGCGAGATTCCTACGAAGAGTGTCACAGCTGCCTATATGCTCGACGACGAGACGGGCTACATTCGCATCAAGAACTTCGGCGAGAACACTTATCCCGAGATGCTCATCGCACTTGCCAAACTCTCGCAGGAGGGATTCAGAAACCTATGCATCGACCTGCGCGACAACTCGGGCGGTTACCTCACCGCCGCCATCAACATGGCTAACGAGTTCCTGCCCGACAAGAAACTCATCGTCTATACGCAAGGACGCAAGTCTCCGCGCCAGGACTTCAGGAGCGACGGCAAGGGATCTTATCCAAATCTGCCACTCGTCGTGCTCATCAACGAGGGGTCGGCTTCGGCTGCCGAGATCTTCGCCGGTGCCATGCAGGACAACGACCGCGCCACCATCATCGGAAGGAGGTCGTTTGGCAAGGGACTGGTACAACAGCAGATCGAGTTCCCCGACCATAGCATGATACGTCTCACCATAGCACGCTACTACACACCGTCGGGACGCTGCATACAGAAGCCCTACACCCTTGGCAACGACAAGGACTACGAACAGGACCTGCTCTCACGCTACCAGCACGGTGAGTTCTTCTCTTCCGACAGCATCAAGCATACAGGTCCGGCTTACCACACTGGTCTTGGCCGCGTCGTATACGGAGGCGGTGGCATCACGCCCGATATCTTCGTTCCGGAAGATACCCTCGGCATGACCTCCTACTTCAAAGAGGCAAGCATGAGCGGACTCATCCTGCAGTTTGCCTTCACCTACACAGACGACAACCGCCCCAAGCTCAACAACTTCAAGGAGATGATGCAGCTTGCCGACTACCTGGACAAGCAGAACATGGTGGACAAGTTTGCCAACTATGCCGACAAGCACGGACTGCAGCGCCGCAACCTGCTCATTCGCAAGTCGCACAAGCTATTAGAGCGTTACATCAACAGCCGCATCGTGTACAACATGCTCAGCGAACAGGCTTGGAACGAGTATGTCAACCAGGACGACCCGGTTATCAGCAAGACGCTCGAAGTGTTCTCCAAGCACGAGGCATTCCCCAAGAAACCAGTAGCCACTCCCTCTGCTTCCAAAAAGAAGCAGAAGGTGGCTCAGGTGAAGTCTCCCTCTGGCGGACGCTCTGTCTACAGAGGAGCACCCAACCTGTTGGCGATGGTGTAGTCTCGACATAAATCTTTTGGGAAAGACAATGGACTTTGAGAAAACAATGGACAAAATCCTTTGAGAAGACAATGGACAAGAACACGTTGAGAAACATGATAAGACAAGAGAAGCGACAGTTCTCCAAGGCACAACTTGAAGAACTGTCGCTTCCCGTTTTGGAGCGGCTCCATGCTCATCCCATGCTGCAGGGCGCTCACACCATACTGCTCTATTACTCGCTCGATGACGAAGTAAACACCCATCAGTTTGTCGACCGACTGCTGAAGGATGGCAAGCGCATCTATCTGCCGCGCGTCATCAACACCACCGACATCGAACTGCGAGAGTATACTGGCAAACACGACTTGCGGGAAGGAGCCTTTCACATCATGGAGCCCACTGGGACACTCCTCGCCGAAGAGAGGTATGGAGAAATAGAAACGGGTGTCATTCCCGGTATGGCATTCGATAGCTTTGGTCACAGGATAGGCAGGGGCAAGGGCTACTACGACCGTCTGCTCGCCAAGATGCCGCACTTATATAAGATAGGTGTATGCTTCAGTTTTCAGAAAGTGGAGAGCATCCCCGTTGACGCCAACGACATCACGATGGACACGATACTATAGAAACGGATGTCGGAAATGACAAAGGCTCCCGCCGCACTGTTCAGTCGCTGCACGATGGAAGTCCGCTTGAGCGACAGGTCGGCACGTAACGCCGGATTGAGTATCTTGACAAAGAGTGTCTGGTTCTTGATGAACTTGTCGCCCGTATACTGTGACACCACATTACCCATCACCTCCGTCCATGCCGACAAGACACGCTTCTGCTGGAGCGGTGTCTCAAGGCCCTCACGGCGCAGTATCTCGGGAAGCAGTTCCGCGATGGATTGTACTTTTCTTCTAAACATTTTTTTCTTATAAGGGGTTTACTATACTTCCTGCAAAAGTCAGCTTTTTTCTTCTTGTAAGGCAAAGCCTCCGTTCTCTACCGTGAATATCTTATAGTCGCCCTCCCTCCTTGAAAGGATTTTGTCAAGGTGGTCGCGGTTGGTATCTGTCATGAATATCTGTCCGAAACTGTCGCCCGACACCAATTCCACGATAGCCTCTACGCGCTGGGCATCCAACTTGTCGAAGATGTCATCGAGCAACAACAGCGGCGTCGTGGTGGAACAGGTGCGGCGCAGGAAGTCAAACTGTGCTAATTTGAGGGCAATGACAAATGTCTTGTTCTGTCCTTGGCTTCCCTCACGCTTCATCTGGTAGTCGCCTATCAGCATCTCCAAGTCGTCGCGGTGCACACCATGCAGCGAATAGCCCACGGCACGGTCCTTGTACCTGTCACGCTGTATCACGTCGAGGAGACTCCCACGCTGACAGTGGGAGACATATCTCAGTCCCACCTCTTCACGGTTGCCTGCGATGTGACGGTAGATGCGCTGGAACACAGGCACCAACTGCTCCACGAAGTCATTGCGCTTGTGGAAGAGTGTCTCGCCGTTGCGCGCCATCTCCTGTTCCCAGATGTCCATGAGGGCAGCATCCGGTTCTTCCTCCATCTTCAAGAGAGCATTACGCTGCTGCAACGCCTTGTTGTAGTTGGTGAGCGCCTCCATGTACGTATGGTCATACTGCGAGATGACGACATCCATCAGGCGACGTCTCTCCTCGCTTCCGCCCTCTATCAGGACAGTGTCCGAAGGCGACACGAAGACAAGAGGAATCAGTCCGATGTGCTGAGAGAGGCGCTTGTATTCCTTCTTGTTGCGCTTGAAGTGTTTCTTGGTGCCACGCTTCATACCACAATAGATGTTCTCTACCTCGCCACGCTCGTCGAGATAGTTGCCTTCCATCATGAAGTAAGCCTCGTCGTGCGTGATGACCTGCGAGTCTATGGACGTATAGGCACTGCGACAGAAGGAGAGGTAATACACGGCATCGAGGAAATTGGTCTTCCCCACCCCGTTGTGCCCTATGAAGCAGTTGATCTTGGGCGACAGACTGAGGTTGGCAAGCCTGATATTTTTATAATTTACGATAGATATATTGCTTAAAATCATATACAGAAAGCCACTAATGCCATGCAAAGATAGCAGAAAAAGAGCAAAAAACGAAAAAAGTGGAATATTAATTTCAATATATGGATAAAATTACGTATTTTTGCATCCTAAAAGACGAAAATAATAATAATCGATTATAACAATGTCAAACAAAACCCAACAGGTTCTTGAGACAAACGAGAGTCTCAACAGCAATGAGGCCTTCTTCATGAAGTATAAGAAGGTCATTCTTATCGCAGTGGTAGCAGTCATCGTTGTCATTGCAGGTGTATTCCTCTACATCTCCCAGATTTCCGGTCCGCGCGAGGACAAGGCGAGCACATTGCTCGGCAAGGGCCAGACCTACTTCAACAACGAAATGTTCGAGCAGGCTGTCAACGGTGACGGCGCTGGCTACGTAGGCTTTGCCAAGATTGCAAGCGAGTACGGAAGTACCAAGGCTGGCAACCTCGCCAACCTCTATGCCGGTCTTTGCTATGCCAACTTAGGCAAGTGGGCCGAGGCAGAGAAAAGCCTTGACGCTTTCTCTTCCAAGGGCGACCAGATGATCAGTCCTGCCGCAGAGGCTGCCCTCGGCGATGCTTATGCTCATCTCAACAAACTGGACCAGGCTGTCGATGCCTTCAAGAAGGCTGCCGACATGGCTGACAGCAAGGCTGAGGACGATGCCAACAACAGTCTCTCTCCCACCTTCCTCATCAAGGCTGGTGAGATCCTTGAGAGCCAGAACAAGAAGGCTGATGCATTGGCCATCTACCAGGACATCAAGAAGAAGTATGTCAACTCTATGCTCGTGCAGAGCTCTGAGATAGACAAGTACATCGAAAGAGCTTCCAACTAATACAGAGTATGGCAACAGCACTTCACAACTTGTCTGAATACGACATCAACAAGGTACCCGATGCCAGCAACATGTGCTTCGGCATCGTGGTAGCCGAGTGGAACCCGGAGATCACAGGGGCTCTCTTGCAGGGTGCGGTAGACACGCTGCAGAAGCACGGCACACTGCAGGAGAACATCCACATCAAGACGGTGCCAGGAAGTTTCGAACTCATCTACGGTGCTCACCAGATGGTGCTCAACGGCGGTTATGATGCCGTCATCATCTTAGGATGTGTCATCCGCGGAGAGACTCCTCACTTCGACTACATCTGCCAGGGCGTCACCTACGGCATTGCTCGTCTCAACGCCACCCAGGAGATTCCAGTCATCTACGGTCTGCTCACCACCAACGACCTGCAACAGGCACAGGACAGAAGCGGTGGCAAATTGGGCAACAAGGGCGACGAGTGCGCCATCGATGCCATCAAGATGGCGAAGTTCTAAGCAATAACTGACTAAAGAGACATTAGGCATGAAACTATACCAGTTATTCCAGGCGTTCGAGTTCGAGGAACTGTTCCCGGCTGTCAACGAGATGTTTCCCAACGCCGGCCTTCACCGCGACGTGTTCGAGAAAGCCTTTGGCATGTTGTGCAGCATCAAGCCCATCCTCTCCAAGAAGTCTATCGTATACGAACTGAAGGAGGATCCCAACTCCAAGAACAACATGATTGTCGGTGCTGACGACTCGTGCTTCGATACGACATGGGATGTCTGCCTCGGCAAGGAAGTGAGAAAGGGACGGGGTGCCGACCTTGACGACACGACGATGGCAGCCAACTGCCTGCTCAACGTGCTCTTCATCGGACGCCATCCGCAACACTTCGAAAGAGACTACCGAAAACTGATGAAATAACCTCTTTTAAAGGTAAAAAAGTAAAAGAGTAAAAAGGTAAAAAGAGGGCTAACGCCGTATAAAAGGCTAACGCCATATAAATAGAAACAAACATCCCCCGAGGGCTTTTCCTCGGGGGATGTTTATTTTTATTGGAATTTGCTGTTAGGATATTTACTTTTATCGTGACGACTATGATTTTTCATCGTTGTTCATCACAACGATTTTCTACTTTTCATCTATTCTTCGTCTTCTTTCTCATCGTCACCACCTGTGTCGAGTTGGTTGTCCTTGGCGACACTCACGTTCCCCATGCGGTCTATCTTCACCAAGAGGGGAATATACTCGTCACTCATCACGTCGGGAGAACCGACACTGCCGGCAAAGGTGAGCACGTCGCCCTTAGCCTCCACAAAGACAAGTCCCAAGAGGGCACCGTTCTTGCGGGTGTCCCCATCGAGGTAAGCGGAGAAGTCAGTCTTGCGGAAGGCGCGGTCGAAGAAAACGGAACCGTCCTTGCGCACCACCTTGATGGTGATCGTGTTGTCGTAGTAACGGGTATGGTCGTCACTCTCGGCAAGCGGAAGGGAGGTGTCCGCCTCACGCTTCATCACCACCTTGTAGGTGGTACCCAACCACTCCACGTCACGGCTCTGTTCGTAACCGCTCATCTTCTGGGTCTGCTTGGGCTTCTTCACCTCGGGCTTGGGAGCGATGATAATGTCGCTGTTTTTCTTCTTTTCAGAACATGACGACAAGCCTGTCATGGGGACAAGGGCTATTGCCATGAGCAGTTGAAATACTTTGTTCGTTGCCATATTTGTTCAATTATGCCACAAAGGTAAACAAAAAAAAACAAAAACACAAAGCATGGGCACAAAAAAGCGTCCCCTTTTCACAAAGAGGACGCTAAACCTAATACTAACTAATAAATCCTATTGAACTTTTTACACGATTAAACAAAAGTTCAGTTTATGAATTCTAATCGCTTGTTGGACGCTCCTTCTCCAAAATGGTTTAACTCCTATGACAGAAAACGAGTTCATTTAACACCATTTTACATATTGAGACGAAAGTTAAGAGTGAAGAACGAAGAGTGAAGAATCCTCTTGAGAGAGTGAAGAGTGAAGAGTGAAGAATCCTCTTGTCCTACCACTGACAATCTTTCTGCATTTGGATTCTTCACTCTTCACTCTTCACTCTTCACTTACTATTGGATTCTTCACTCTTAACTCTTCACTCTTTAAAACTTCTCTTTCATTTCGGAAGAAAACACTACACTTTCACTACTTTTTGCAATCAGCAAACCAGTTTTATCAAAAAATTGTATTAACTTTGCAACCAATAAGCAACAAAGACAATGAAACAGACAGTACTTATCCTCTTTTGGGCATCCCTTGTCCTGACGGCTTGCCACCACGGCAAGACCGAAGAGAGCGTCACCACGGCAGACACCCTGACCATGATGGTGGCACAGATACAGCGCTGTTCCCGACTATACACTGCCGAGGCTCATGTCCACAAGATAGTGACACATGACGACCAACTCAAACTGAAAGGTTCGCTGCTGAAGAGCGACTTCGACATCCCCCTGCCTGGCGGCAAGCGCAAGGTGGCCATTCCCATGGAGGCAACCGTCAAGGCATACATCGACTTCGGCGGTTTCTCTGACAAGAACGTGAAGAGACAGGGCGAAAAGATAACCATCACCCTACCCGACCCCAAGGTGGTACTCACCAGTACGAAGATAGACCATGAGGGCATACGCCAGTATGTGGCACTGACAAGGAGCAACTTCAGCGACGAAGAACTGAGTGCCTACGAACAGGAAGGGCGCAAGGACATCATCGCTGGCATCCCCGCCATCGGCATCGTGGAGACGGCACGCCGCAGTGCCACGCACACCCTCGTGCCCATGCTCACCGAAATGGGGTTCAAGGCAGAGAACATCACGGTATGCTTCAGAAAGAAGTTTGGTGTCGACGACCTGCGGTCGCTGCTGCAGGATGCGACATCTGTAGAGAAGAAAGAAAAATCCTATTAGTAGAGCGAGCATGAGAAAAATAGAGATCATCATCATCCTCACACTTGTCGTCATCATCGGCGGCACACTGATATGGTTTATGCGAGGAAGCAGCGTCACCGTGGGACAGGACGGCAAGACCACACTGTCTCCCTCACAGGTGAAGAGCATCGAGGCGATAGGCGAATGGGAGTTTCTCTCCGTAAGCGACGAGGAACTGATAGACACGGTGCAGCGCGGCTTCTTCGGCGACAAGCAACTGGTTCGCATCTACTACGGCACTCTTCGCTTGGGCATAGACATGCGCGATGCCGAGGAGGGATGGATCAAGAACGAAGGCGACAGCATCGTCTGCACACTGCCTCCCGTCAAACTGCTTGACCGCAACTTCATCGACGAGGCACGCACGAAGTCGTTCTTCGAGGAAGGCGACTGGACAGGCAAAGACCGGCAGGCGATGTATGAACGTGCCTACCAAGCCATGCTCTCGCGGTGTCTGTCCAAAGAGAACATCGCCACTGCCACGCAGAACGCCAAGGAGCAGTTTGAAGGTTTGTTCAGAACCATGGGGTTTGACAACGTGAAGATTATAGTGGGTATGTGACAAGAGAAACAAGGGCATATGACAAGAAACCTTGCCAGCCCCTATATATATAATAAGGTATAGAGACTATATAATTAAGGTATAAAGAAAAGATAACACTTAGAGAGAGGCTTATGGACATTATCAACGATTTTTTCAGCACCGTCAGTTCATTTCTTTGGGGTTGGCCCATGATCATCCTTCTGTTGGGCACCCATTTGTTCCTTACCGTCCGTCTGCGTTTTCCGCAGCGTAAGATTTTTACCGCCATCAAACTGTCGGTGAAGAAAGACAAGGATGCCACTGGCGACGTGTCGCAGTTTGGTGCCCTCGCCACAGCCCTCGCCGCCACCATCGGTACGGGCAACATCATCGGTGTGGCTACAGCCATTGCCTTGGGCGGTCCCGGTGCCGTGCTATGGTGCTGGCTCACGGGTGTCTTCGGCATCTCCACGAAGTATGCGGAGGGACTCCTTGCCGTGAAGTACCGTGTCAAGACCAAGAGCGGCAAGATGCTCGGCGGTCCGATGTACGCCCTTGAGAAGGGACTCGGTTGGAAGTGGCTCGCCATCCTCTTCGCCATCTTCGCCTCCCTTGCCTCCTTCGGCATTGGCAGTACGGTACAGTCCAACGCTATCTCCACACTCATCGCCGACCAGTATGGTGTCTCGCCTTACCTCTCCGGTGCCGTCATAACGGCTCTCGGGGCTGCCGTCATCATCGGCGGTGTGAAGAGCATCTCCAAGGTCTGCGGAATGCTTGTCCCCTTCATGGCGTTGTTCTATGTCTTGGGCTGCATCTATATCCTCATAGTCAACCACGCCTACCTCTTGCCAGCCATCAAGGTCATCATAGAGTCGGCTTTCACTGCCAAGGCAGCAGGCGGCGGTTTTGCAGGCACCACGGTGCTCATGGCTGCAAGATATGGTATTGCCCGCGGTCTCTTCTCCAACGAGTCCGGTCTTGGTTCTGCTCCCATCGTTGCTGCTGCGGCACAGACACGCAACCCAGTGCGCCAGGCTCTCGTCTCGTCTACGGGAACGTTCTGGGACACGGTGGTCATCTGTGCTCTAACTGGTTTGGTCATCACCTCCAGCATCATCGCCTACCCCGACATTGACTATCACAACGGTGCAGCCCTCACCAAGGTTGCCTTCAGCAAGATACCTTTCATCGGTGCTCCCCTCCTCACCTTCGGTCTTACCACCTTCGCCTTCAGCACCATCTTGGGATGGAGCTACTACGGTGAGCGCTGCGTGGAATACCTGAAGGGTAAGAAATGGATGCTCACCTACCGTGTGCTCTACATCGTGAGCATCTTCATCGGCAGTATCATCAGCCTCGGGTTGGTGTGGAACATCGCCGACTGCATGAATGCGCTCATGGCTATCCCTAACCTCCTCTCCCTGCTCTTCCTCAGTGGCATGATTGTCCACGAGACCCGCAAGTATCTGTGGCGCGACAGACTGGACAGAGAGATGGAAGACGAAGAGGCGCTTTAAAAGTGAAGAGGGAAGAACGAAGAGTGAAGAATCCAATAGTTAGTGAAGGGTGAAGAGTGAAGAACGAAGAATCCAATAGTTAGCGAAGAGTTAAGAAGTTAAGACAACGGCTTTTACAAGTATACTTAGAAGTATTTAGAACCCGGAACAACGTTTAGCGAATGAACGTTGTTTCGGGTAATTTGTTTTCTAAAAGGGTACACAATACTGTCATTCTGCAAGATACCTTACCTTTTTAGTTTAATCTTTGTTAAAACACAGAAGATTATTAGACATTTTTGTCAGAATATTCTTAATTTTGCGATTACAATTTGATTACAATTACTAACTACTAATTTTATACTTTTACAAAATCCATGGATAAGAAAAGATTCATACGTTCCAACGTATGGTTTCTTCCGCTATTAGCAGTTTTCTCAGCTGCATCAGGAAGGGCAGAAACCAACACATGCGGACAAAACTTTAGGCACGATGCGAGCTACGCAACGCTCGCCACTGACGGCTCTGACGAGACAAGTACAGAAAGCCAAACAACAGCGGAATACAAGTTCTATATGAAAATCGCAAAAGGGGCTACGGGAACGGTAGCTGCGAGCGAAAATTTAGAGTTGTCAAACCAAGCTACGATTACTGGCGGTAAAGTCACTCTGATAAACACTACCAGCAAAGATTGGAATCCCTTTTCAGAAGGAAGAATCACAAACCTAAACGATAAAGGCAAAAATTACCTCAAGATAGACCTAAATAAGGCTTTAGCAGAAAAAGATATTATTCAGTTTACTGGATCTAAAAAATTTTATATCGCAAAGTCTGCAGACTCCGAAACAAATAAGATTACTGTAACCAATAAAACCTATACTGTTACCTCAGAAGACGAACTTTCAGGAACTACAGTCCTTTATGTTTGGTTGAATGCGAAAAAAGACAGCATTTCTTCTATCAGTATCTCCACTCCTACCGAAATTACAGCCTCTTTCCCAGACGAGACATCAGTCTCTGGCCAGGTAGGTGACGAGGATATAGACCTTCCTACCCTTACAGTGAAAGCAGGCGAGACTACACTTACTGCAGGCACTGACTACAAAGTGGCATACACATTTGGTGAGAAAATAGCAGAAGTGACTACCGAAGGAAAACTTACCTTCCTCAAAGCAGGCACGACAACCGTCACTGCCACTATTACTCCTACCGATGCAGCAAAGTACACCTCAGCGACAGCTACCTTCTCTCTCACTGTTACCGAAGACCCAAAGACCTACAAGGTGACGGCAGAAACGAAAGGAACAAAGCATACTACCTTGAAGACCTCTGACGGCAACCTATCAGTAACGCTCGGCGGATGGATGTTCAATACAACGAAGGAAGTAACAAACGGAACCACTACAGAGAAACTTGGAGACGGCGACTGGGGAGGAGTAGAATCCAAATCCAAGGTAACTGGCTACTCCCACTTTGTTGCTGAAGGCAAAAACAAGAATGCACGTCAGGAAGATGGCTCTAATGCACAACCGCAGTCTACCAAACTTTACAACGGTAGTCTGGAGGAGGCTACCAAAGCAGGAGCCCTCATCGACCCGATGTTCAATGTACCTGCATCCGGCTCCTTCCTTACCTTTGCCCCAAAGACAAACGGTACAGTGACAGCCGTCATCTTCCAGAGTGGCGTATTCGACACAACGAACGATAGCGGTAGCACAGTTTATGTCTACCGCCCACAGCGCCGCACATTCATCGTTGACGAGGCAGGCAAGTACGTGCCCTCCAAGGCTGAATTGACAGACAAGAGCAACACATTCAAGCCTGGTGATGATTATGACATCACCAAATATACCTGGGATCTAAACAAGGGTGAGGACGGTAAAGGACAGGCTCCTACTGCAGAGGAAGTAAAGACCCATTTTGAGGGTCTGAATGAATTCACCTTTGCCAACACCCAGTCAAACGGTGTCTACGAGAGTAACCTCGGCTATGGCAAGGTAAAGAACGAGCTGATCAAGGACGGCACAGAGAGCCTCCCCGAGGGTGCTCGCGGCTGGTGCGTGCTCAGCGACGCTGCCGTCACCTATACCTTCGACGTGAAGGCAGGCAAGACCTACCACCTCTACAACTTCGGTTCTCGCATCGGCCTCTATGGTTTCACCATGACAGCGGCTGAAAAAATCACAGAAGACGTCGTAGAATACAAGGAGGCAGAACAGAACAACATCACCAAGACACCCGAAGGTCATGTAGCAAAGGTAAAACTCGACCGTGTCTTCAAGGGCGGTGTATGGAACGCAGCCGTACTGCCCTTCAGCCTCAACAAGCAACAGGTGGATGCCATCTTCGGAACGACCTACGGCAACGGCAACTATGACGAAAACAGCACCCAGATACTCTACTTCGACCACATAGAAGGCGGTTCCAAGGCAGTCTTCATGCGCCACGCCTACAATACCATCGTGGCAGGAAAGCCGTTCCTCATCAAACCGCAGAAAACGGGCGACATCACCATCTACACAGAAAATGTAGAAGAATTCCCCTACGTCACCATCGAAGGCGAGCAGACCCCAACCGACTGGTGTGCTGGCAACGGATACGTATGGAAGTCAAGCTACAACCCTGTCAACGTGAAGAACGGCGAGTACTTCATCGGCGGCACTGACGGCAAGTTCTACCGCTGGACTGGTGAGAAGCCAGTACTGGCAAAGGGCTTCCGCGGCTACCTCGCCCTGACAAGCCCAGACAGCAGTGCCAAACCAGCCCTGCACGTAGGCATCATGAGCACAGAAGGAGATGACAACAACACCACGCTCATCGAGGGAATCACCATCGACAGCGACGGCAACATCAATGCAGCACCCACCCACGGCAAGGTGTATAACATCAACGGACAGGTGGTTGCCTCCGACGCTTCCTCTCTCTCCTCTCTGCCACAAGGCATCTATATCGTGAACGGTAAGAAATACGTAAAGTAAAAACCAAGACATCATGAAGACGAAGAAAACATACATATTGCCCGAAACGTTCATCATCCGCTGCAACACGGACAACATACTGCAACAACTGTCCAAGACGGGTACAGAGTCCAAGGGCGACAACACCCCTACCGGTCCCGAAGAAGGAGGAGACACAGGAGATGGTACCATCACTCCATCCAAGGAACACCATTCCTGGAATGTCTGGGATGATGATGATTGGGGCGAAGAACTATAAGAAAAGGCATATTTCCAAAAATACCCGGGTTTCTCCATCGTGAGACCCGGGTATTTTTTTGATGAAACCCGGGTTTTTCATATACTGAGACCCGGGTATTTTTTTCACGAAACCCGGGTATTTTTTTTGATGACACAAAAAGAAAAATATTTGATACAGAGCAACCACCTTGTCTCGCCAAATATTTGTATTTTTGCACGACAAATAACAATTTATACTTAAAACGTGATGAAAAAGAAATTATACGGATTGGCAGCCCTCCTGTTATTGGCTGCATCAACAGTGTCGGCGCAAGGCGCATGGAAAGGAACATGGGCGACAGCCGTGGAATGGACAGGCAAGGGCGACATGCCCAAGGAAAGTCTCAGCAACCGCTCTTGTCGACAGATTGTGCATGTCTCCTTCGGTGGCAAGGAGTTGCGACTGAAGCTCAGCAATGAGTTTGGAAAGACGCCCGTAGACATCAAGTCGGTATATATTGCAGATACGGACGACAGCAGCAACTGGTCCATCAAGAACAAAACGGCGAAGTATCTGAGTTTTGGAGGCAAGAAAGGTGTCACCCTCGAACCAGGCAAAGCCCTCTACTCCGACGTGAGCAAATATGACCTGAAAGCCGGTCAGCGCCTCACCATCACCATCGACTATGGCAAGCAGACACCCGAGAACGCCACGTCACATCGTGGTTCTCGCACCACCTCCTATATTGTCAACGGACAGCCCAAGACCGCCAAACCGATGGACAAGAGTTTTGTTGACGGCGAGAAGGTAGACCACTGGTACAACCTCTCTGCCATCGAGGTGAAGACGACAGAAGAGGTTCCCGTGGTAGCAGTATTGGGCAACTCCATCACCGACGGACGCGGTAGCACCACCAACCTGCAGAACCGCTGGACAGACTTCCTCTCAGAGGCACTCAACCAAGAGAAGCCATACGGCGTACTCAACCTCGGTATTGGCGGCAACTGCGTGGTGGAAGGTGGACTCAGCGAACCCGCCATGAAACGCTTCGACCGCGACATCTTGGGACAGAGCGGCGTCACCCACCTCGTCATCTTCGAGGGCACCAACGACATCGGTTGCTCAGGCAGAAACTACGAGCATGTCGCCGACACACTGATAGCCTGCTACAAGGTGCTCATCGGCAAGGCAAAAGCAAAGGGAATCAAGGTATATGGCGGCACCATCACCCCCACCAAGGGCAACGGCTGGTACTCGTTCTGGCATGAGGCTATCCGCCAGACGGTAAACGAATGGATCAGAAAGAGCGGTGAGTTTGACGGCATCATCGACTTCGACGAACTGACACGTGACCCGCAGGACACACAGCGTCTGAAGGCAGAATACTCCGACGATTGGTTGCACCTCAATCCCAAGGGATATGAGGCAATGGGAAAATACGCCGCAAAGATACTAAAATAATTGCAAGTGCTTCATCGGGTGGCCACCCCAGGCAGTGCCATTGACATACTCGAAGCCTACCCGTGCATAGAGAGCCTCAGCCTTGGGGTTTCCCTTGTCTACGAGGAGTCCCACCCGTGGAACACCCACTTCCTTGGCACGGTCAATGGTGGCTCGCAGCAACATCGAGGCAATGCCATTGCCTCGATACTGTGCTGCCACACAGAGGCTATCCACGTAATATTCCCCAGCTGATGTCTCGTCCACCATTCCCGAGTAGTCGATGCCAAAAGCCTCCAGTGCGCCCTCGATGAACCGCTGGCGCAACTGATGGAGTTTGCCACCGTCGTAGGCGACACAGATGCCTGCCAAACGCCCCTCTTCCGTCAAGGCACAAAGTGTGTTGCGGTAACTATACTGACTGTCCTCCATGCCCACAAGCGTTGTCATCAACCTATGGAAGTCGGCCAACGTGTGGTGAGGACCTGCAAAGTTGCGACAGCACTCATGGTTCATCGCCTCCATGATGAGAGTAGCGATATCTTCTGCCATACAAGCTTTCGCAGGCAAAATCATTATCTTTTCCATTTTTCTTTCATTGGTTTCTGAAGGTTTGCTAAAAGCAATGCACTTAAGCCATCCGCAAAGATACAAAAATTTACGGGAATATGTTTGGAGAAGCGAAGAAAGTTGGTTACTTTTGCAACTTATTCACTCATCACCGCAATGACAGACCGCTTCGCCACAATGATAGACCGCTGTTACATAGAAATAACCAACACCTGCAACCTCAACTGCGACTTCTGTCCGAAGCACCAGCGCAAGAAGCGACAGTTGACCGCAGAGGAGTTTGACTTGCTCACCGATAAGGTGTGCGGCAAGGTGTGCTTTCTCTATTTTCATCTGATGGGCGAGCCGTTGCTGCACCCCCTCCTGCCACAGTTTATCGCCACGGCAAAGGAGAAAGGATTCAAGACCGTCCTCACGTCGAACGGCACCCTGCTCCAACGGTGCAGCGAACTCATAGACACGCTTCCCCACAAGATACAGCTCTCGCTCCATTCACACGAGAGCAACGCCAAGGGCAACCTCGACAAATATATCGACGAAGTGATGCACTTCTCCATGGAGGCGGCACGCCAAGGCACCTGCATGGTACTGAGGCTCTGGAACCAAGGAGGAAGAGAAGAGGAGAACGAGCGGGTGATGGACCTCATCGCCAACTATGTGCCCAAGCCCTGGACAGAGCGTCCCGACGGTTATCGGCTCACCGTCAACCTCTATTTGGAATTCGACCGGAAGTTTGAGTGGCCCGATGCACAAGGCGAAAAAGACGGATCAGAAAGAAAAACAGAAAAAGACAGAACACAAAGAAAAACAGAAAAGACGCAGTTGTTCTGCAAGGCACTCACCAAGCAGATTGGCATCTTGTCAGACGGCAGTTTGGTGCCCTGTTGCCTCGATCACAACGGAGACGTCATCCTCGGCAACCTCCTCACCCAGTCATTGGAAGAGATACTTTCCTCACCACGCGCACAAGCTATGATAGAGGCATTCTCTCACCACCGGGCATCAGAAGCCCTGTGCCGCAACTGCGAATCGGCATTGGCAAGAAATAGCTTCAGAGGAAAAGCGAGAAGGAAGAATTAAGAGTGAAGAGTGAAGAATCCAATAGTAAGTGAAGAGTGAAGAACGAAAAGTGAAGAATCCAAATGCCTTTGTGGCGTATGCCTCTTTTTACCCTTTTATCTTTTTACTTTTTTACCTTTATACGGCGTTAGCTCTTTTTTACCTTTTTACTTTTTTACCTTTTTACCTTTCTTCCAGTTCTCTTCTCCACGTGAGAGGTGTTTTTCCTACGATGCGCGAGAAGACTTTTGAGAAATAGGACGAGGATGAGAAGCCCGAGTGGAAAGCCACCTCTTCCTGTTTGATATTAGGGTTGGCGCGCATGAATTTCATCGCCTCCTCGATGCGCAGGGAAGTAATCCAATTACTGAAATTGCTGTTGTATTTCTTGTTGATGTACCGCGACACATAGAGTTTGTTGGTAGCCATCTCCCCGGCGAGGTCTTCGATGGTAATCTGAGCAGCGAGATATTTTTTGTCATTGATCCATCGCTCTAAGTGCTCCCCGAAGAGTTGCTCATAGTTGTCCATCTCGTCACTCCTCTCTATTTCCTCCTCTTCTTGTACCATCTCCACAGGCTTCTCTTCGGCAAGGACTATCCTACCATACTGTGCATTATAGTTGATGAAGCTGATGGCAATATACAGGTTGACACTAATCACATAGAACTCATAGAAGTAGTTGTATGCAATCCCGAAATAGATGGACATAACCGCCAACACGCCCGACATCAACGTGAAAGCCAAACTTACCTTCAGCCACGACATGAAGCCTTGCATATCCTCAGAGAAATAGTTGTCGAGCATCTGCTTCTTGCGGGCATAGAGTCTGTGGAAGCGATAGAGATATTTGGCTATCACCTCTATGAAGAGCAAGAGAGCGAGAATCATGGACACCCACTTCACCCATACCAGTATGCCATGTACCTGCGAGAGGACAAGACAGAATGATGTCGCTGCCCACAAAAGCAAGTCCCTGACGATGCGCTTCCAGGTAATGTAATTGCTGTCCAACAGATTACAGAAAGAGCATCCGAAGAAGATGGCGGCAAGATAGAAGAAACAGATATCCAAGCACATGACGTAAGGGTTGTGATACACCCAGTTGTCAGAAAAGAAGCCGAGCCACACAAACACATTCAGTCCCATAATAAAATAGGTAAGAGACAGGAAGTTCTTTGAACGTCGGTATGGCCGGTACTCCTCCGTGAGGGGAACCTTCAGGAAGAGCAACAGCAAAGCAATAGTCCAATATATCGTACCTGCGCTCTGCGCAAGTATATCAAAATAGTGTTCAGCAAGAGTCATAAGTAGCTTTCAAATGTCTGATCAGGAGTGTATTTCTGTGCAAAATTATAAAAAACGCTCCAATTATGATGCAAAAGAAAGAAAACTCACTGCATACTTAAAGTTTTTTAACTTACAGAAATACCGAATGAACCCTGAAAACTTATCAACCTTTCGGAAACAGGAAAAAAAGAATGCAGGGAGGTAACTTTCATATCGCCGAAAACTTGAATAAATAGCAAATATTTATCCATCAATGACTTTTACGCCTGTTGCCCCCATTCCTTCAACACTGATTTTCCATACTGATTTTTCGATTTGACAAATGCAAAATCAGAAAGTTTCTAATATTACAAGCCATTGCAAGGAATAATGACTATCTTTGCCATGTAATCAGAATTGTGCATTTTTTAGATGTCTGACAAACAGATCACAAGCAACGACAAAGATTGAGAAGGATAACTTGTAAAAGTAATAGATGATAAGAGCAAAAATGACCTGATGATCTAACATGAAGCGGTTGGCAAGAGTGCCAACCGCCTTTTTTTTGTTTCATCAAGTCATTCTATTCAACTTTCGAAATCCGAAAGTAAGAATTTTGGGGAGCTTTTACAAAGACAGCGTAGCCCCTTTCAAGTCCACCGCCTTAGCCGTCAGTTTGCCCTTGCCTTTCAGCACCACCACGCACTTGCCAAAGAAAGCCTTGCGGTGAGGGTCTGTGAAACGCTCAAGGGACGTCTGACAACCATTGTCTGTTCCCAAAATCTTGGCATCGGAAGAGAAGAAGATCTGGTTGTCGGCATTCGGACAGAGACGCCCGTTCTTATCCACCACGTTCACCTCTACGAAGGTAGTCGGTTCTGACTCACCATAGGCGAGATTGCCTTGATACGTCTTCTTCAAGACGATATGGTCGGGGGCACCAGCAGTCTTGATACTCTGCACGCCCACCTGCTTACCGCCCTTGCGAGCCACCACCTTCACCTCGCCGGGCTGATAGGTGACACGCCACATCACATGATACTCGGTAGACTTCTCGTATTCCTTGCCACTGTTGGCTACGCCATATACCTTCTTCTTGCGCACACCCTGGCTCTTGCCGTTGATGAAGAGTTCCACCTCGTCGGCATGGTTGAAGTAGCACCACATATCTATCGTCTGCCCCGGAATCCAGTTCCAGTGTGGAAAGAGATGGAGCACCTTCTTGTCGGTCCACTCGCTCTGATACATATAATAAGTATCCTTTGGCAGACCAGCGAGGTCTATGATGCCGAAGTAACTGCTGCGTGCGGGATAGGCGTATGGCGTTGGTTCTCCGATATAGTCGAAGCCCGTCCAGATGAACTGACCGCCCACGAAGTCATTATGCTTCACCACGTCCCATGTCTCCTCGTGCGTACTACTCCAAGAGGCGTGCATGTTGTCATAAGCCGAGCACATGTAAGAAGGGTCGGTATAGGGCAGCCACCACTCCTTGGGTGCCTTGTAGATACTGTCTGAAGGCATCATGTAGAAGCCACGAGTCTGCAGGGCAGAGACACTCTCGGTGAAGATAAACGGTTTCTCAGGGAAGTTGCCTGGCACACCCTTCGCCCACTGATGATGATAGTTGAATCCGACGAGATCGATGGCACCGCTCTTGAAAAGATGGTTGTTCGGGTCGGGCTCGTTGCATCCAGCCGTGATGGGACGAGTTCCCCACGGGTCATACTCCTTCACGATGTCTGCCAGATGACCAGCGAGACGGGAGTTGACACTCAGTTCGCTACTATTCGCCAAGGTAGAGGCATCATGTCCGGCGTTCAACAGCAGGTTGACCTGTTCAAGGGTCAACGTGTCAGCCGCAGCATCCGACCACTGTTCGAGCACCTCGTTGCCGATGCTCCACATGATGACGCTCGCATGGTTGCGGTCGCGCTTCACCAAGTCGGAGAGGTCGCGCTTGTGCCACTTGTCGAAGAAGCGGGCATAGTCACCATTCGACTTCTTCCTGCGCCACATGTCGAAACTCTCGTCCATGACGAGGAGTCCCATGGAGTCGCACATGTTCAAGAGTTCGGGAGCAGGCGGGTTGTGACTGCTGCGGATGGCGTTCACGCCCATGTCACGCAGTATCGTCAACTTGCGGTGCATGGCATCCTCGTTGAGAGCCGCACCGAGGCAACCGAAGTCGTGGTGCTCGCAGACACCATTGATCTTCATATTGTTGCCATTGAGGAAGAAGCCCTTCTCTGCATCAAACTCCACGTCACGGAAACCAACCTTCGTAGTCTCCGCATCCACCACCTTGCCACCCACCAAGAGTTCGCTCTTCACGGTGTAGAGATAGCCCTTGCCGATATCCCACAGCTGCGGATGTCTCACCTTCAGGGTCTGTTCCTCAGAGGCGTTGGTGTGAGAAGCCACTACTTTTCCATTCGCATCATAGATGATGTTGCGGAACGTAGGCTTTACCTTCGAAGATTTTTTCCGCTTACCCTTTGCGGAAGTAGACGAATTGCCATCGCCTTCGTTCACCCAGTCTACCTTCACCTTCACGGTTCCGTCGGGACGGGTGGAGACATACTGTCCCCACTGAGCGATGTGTATGTCCTTGCTCTTGTATATCCACACATGGCGGTAGATGCCACAACCACTATACCAACGGCTGTTGGGCTGGTCGGAGTTGTCCACCTTCACGGCGATGACGTTGTCGCCCTCCTTATTAATATAAGGTGTGAGGTCGTACTCAAAACTGCTATAGCCGTAGGGACGAGTACCGAGCTTATGTCCGTTGATATAGACCGTGGAGTTCATGTACACGCCATCGAAACCAATGACATAGCGTTCGTTTTGGTCATTGGGACTGATGACGAAATGCTTGCGATACCATCCAATGCCACCGGGCAAGGCACCGCCACTGGCACCCGCAGGATTCGTAGGCAGGAAGTCGCCCTCTATCGCCCAGTCGTGTGGCAGGTTGAGTTGCCTCCATCCCGCGTCGACATACTCCGTCTTCTCCATGCCCGCCGAGTCGGCAAGCGTAAAAAGCCAGCCCTTATCAAAGGACTGGCTCTCGCGGGCGCTCAGAGACTGAGCGCCCAATATGATAGCTGATAATACTAATAAGTTCTTCATATTACTTCAGTTTTACAGTCACAGCCTTACCGGTGTAACTTACCATCTTGCCCTTGGGCGACTTGGCGAGGTTGACACCCTGGCCGTTCTGACCATTCACAAGGATGACATTGAAGCGACGCTTCTGCAGCATACCGTCGAACGATCCCTTGCGGGCACCGATGGTGACGGTCTTCTGCGCATCGTTGTACTTGATGTCGAAGGTGGCATACTTGCCCTTCTCGTAGTTGTAGTTGGTACCCTCGTCCTCATAGATGGTAAACTCGCCGTCCTTGCCGGCATACACATAGAGGTCGATCAACTCAGCCTTCTTCTGGTCGCTCCACTCCATCTCAGGACCAACAGGGAGGATAGAACCCTCTGGCACGAATACAGGAATCTTCTCGAATGGAGCATCGGCCACGATGGTCTGACAGCCCTGATAGTACTTGCCCGTATAGAAATCATACCAACCCTTCTGCTTGGGCAGATAGACGTTGCGGCTGTACTTCTGGTACTCGCCCACAGGACAAGCCATCAGCGCAGGAC
>CAVCDC010000009.1:0-47014 GCA_963600865.1 Firmicutes bacterium CAG:103 | reverse complement strand
GATGGCAGATGAGTCGTACCCATTAGGCTAACAGCTACCCCTAACTGTTTGTAGGAGCAGCTGAATAGTTACTTTTTCAATTGCTAATTGATAAAAATACGTAATTATTTCAATTAGTAATTGAAATATTTGGGTGAAATGCTTATCTTTGCAGTATAGGGAATATCCAAAATTTTCAAGAGAAATCCCCCCTTGTTATAGGACATACAGTTGCTATTTCTGCGTTTTTATAAACAGCAATTCTTGTAAATATTTTATTAAACCCTCTATTTACTATAATTTTCATGTTGTTTTATGTTATGGATAATACCAATATGGGGGTAATTACCTCCCCAATAGAATCTTCTTGATATCGTTGAGCTTGTTGAGGGCTTCTACTGGTGTAAGGTTGTTTACGTCGAGTCCAAGTATTTCGTCGCGTATCTGGGTGAGGACGGGGTCGTCGAGTTGGAAGAAACTGAGTTGCATGCCGTCTTTCGGTTCGTCGATGCGCTGCACATTTGGTTTGCCGGCACCCCCTACCCCAGCGTTGTCTTCTTCCAACTGCTTGAGGATGACGTTCGCACGCTTTACGATACTTTGGGGCATACCTGCTATCTCTGCGACATGGATACCGAAGGAGTGCTCACTTCCTCCTGGTTCGAGCTTGCGCAGGAAGATCACTTTTCCGTCTACTTCCTTCACACTCACATTGAAGTTCTTGATCCGAGGGAAGTTCTTCTCCATCTCGTTGAGCTCATGGTAGTGAGTGGCGAAGAGTGTGCGAGCATTTGCCTTGCTGTGCTCGTGGAGATACTCCACGATAGCCCATGCGATGGAGATGCCATCGTAGGTGGATGTGCCACGTCCCAACTCGTCGAACAGGACGAGAGAGCGAGGTGACACATTGTTCAGAATGTTTGCCGCCTCCGTCATTTCAACCATAAAGGTCGATTCGCCGAGAGAGATATTGTCACTGGCTCCGACGCGGGTGAATATCTTGTCCACCAAACCGACCCTTGCGCTGTCGGCAGGAACGAAGCATCCTATCTGTGCCAACAACACGATGAGTGCCGTCTGGCGCAACAACGCCGATTTTCCCGCCATGTTGGGACCCGTGATCATCATGATCTGCTGTTTCTCAGTGTCGAGCAACACATCGTTGGGTACATACCTCTCCCCCAAAGGCAACTGTGTCTCTATGACGGGATGGCGTCCCTGTTTGATGTCGAGAATCTCTGAGTTGTCTATGACAGGTCGCACATAGTGATGCTCGTCAGAAGCCTTGGCAAACGACAGGAGGCAGTCCATGTGGGCAATGAGGTTGGCATTGATCTGTATCTGCGGTATATATTCCTGCATGAAGGCTATCAACTCGTTGAACAGCTGTGCTTCGAGAATCAGGATTTTCTCGTCAGCCCCAAGGATCTTCTCTTCATATTCCTTCAGCTCCGGCGTGATGTAACGCTCAGCCTGGGCAAGGGTCTGCTTGCGTATCCATTCTTCAGGAACTTTGTCTTTGAAGGTGTTGCGCACTTCAAGGTAATATCCGAACACATTGTTGTACCCCACTTTCAGACTGGATATTCCCGTCTTCTCAACTTCCCGTTCCTGTATCTTGAGCAGATAGTCCTTGCCATGCCGGCTGATGGCACGGAGGTCATCCAGTTCGGCATTGTATCCGTCCGCAATGACATCACCCTTGTTAGCCAACTGTGGTGGGTCGGGTTGTATCTCTTTGGCAATGCGGTCTTTCAGGGTCTCGCAGAGGTTGAGCTGCTCCCCTACCCTTTTCAGAGCGTCGTTCTTGGCATTTTGGCAAGCAACCTTGATGGGCTTGATAGCTTCCAAGGCATGTTGCAACTGCACCACCTCGCGAGGGGAAACCCTTCCTACGGCAACCTTGGAGATGATGCGCTCCAAGTCACCGATGCGATGCAGTTGTTCGTCTACCAACTCCTTGTACTCTGGTTCCTTGAAGAAATATTCCACGATGTCAAGGCGCTCGTTGATGGGGCGTACATCTTTCAGGGGGAATACGAGCCAACGGCGAAGCATACGCCCACCCATCGCAGTTGTTGTCCTGTCGATGACATTCAAGAGTGACGAACCGTCTTCCTGCATTGGAGCGACAAGTTCCAGACTGCGGATGGTAAAACGGTCCATGCGCACAAACTTGTCTTCCTCAATGCGTGAAAGAGAGGTGATGTGGTTGATTTGGGTATGCTGTGTGATCTCCAAGTACTGCATGATGGCACCACTGGCTATGATGCCGTTCTTCAGATGCTCTACGCCAAATCCCTTCAGTGACTTGGTCTTGAAGTGAGAGAGCAGTTTGTGTCGGGCTGTCTGCTCCGTGAACACCCAGTCGTCCAGTTCGAAGGTACATTGTTTTGTACCGAAGCATTGTTCGAACCGCTGTTTCATGGCACGGTCGTAGAGTACCTCCTTGGGCTGGAAGTTGCTCATCAGTTTCTCTACATAGTCGGGAGTGCCCTCTCCTGTAAGAAACTCTCCCGTGGAGATGTCGAGGAAGCTCACGCCACAGGCAGCCTTGCCGAAGTGTACTGCGGCAAGGAAGTTGTTCTCCTTGTAGTTCAGGACATTGTCGCCCATGGCGACACCAGGAGTGACGAGTTCGGTAATGCCTCGCTTTACCATTTTGTCCATCTGGCTGAGTCCCTTTTTGCCTTTTATCTCCTGTCTTTTCTTCTTGGGATCTTCCAGTTGGTCGCATACGGCAACGCGCTTCCCTGCCCTAATGAGTTTGGGCAGATAGGTGTCAAGGGCATGATGCGGAAACCCCGCCATCTCTGTACTGCCGGTAGAGCCTCCGTTGTTGCGCCGTGTCAGTGTGATGCCGAGTATGCGTGCTGCCTCTACGGCATCCTCACAGTATGTCTCGTAGAAATCGCCGCAGCGGAAAAGAAGCAATGCTTCGGGATGTTTTGATTTCATCTCGAAGAATTGCCTCATCATAGGTGTAAGTCCCTTGTTGTCTGTTGCCATCGTCTGCTTGTCTTATTTATATTTAGGTGGAGAGCGAGTCCAGTATTTTATTTATCGACTTGCAAAGATAGGCTTTTTCTGTGAGAAAAACAAGGAAGGAGGGTAAAAATAGAATTATTTCGGCATCCCCCTACTCTACCTTTTCTGCGATTTGCTCAGGTGTCAGTTCGTTGTCGATGGCCATCTGCCTGTAGTCATAGCGGTCGTAGAGTCCTTTCTTGATGCCAAAGCAAAGCGTCTTCACGTCGCTGTTGCCGTAGAAGCGTGCTATCTTCTCTCCGAATCCGCCCTCTATGGCTCCGTCCTCAATGGTGATGACCTTCTCGTGGTCTGCTTCCAGACTTGCGAGCATCTCTTCGTCAAGACCAGTAATGTAGCGTGGATTGATGAGCGTGGCATCTATGCCTTTCTCCTTCAGCAACAAGTTAGCCACCTGTTTTCCAAGGGCATAGGCAGCGCCGAGTGCGATGATAGCCACCTTGCTTCCCTTGTGGGTCATCTTGAAACGGTTCAGCTCTGAGTAGTCTTCGTCTGCCATGTCTTCATCATGAGTCACAGCACCGCCAGGCACACGGATGGCAACAGGATGGGCTGTCTGTCTGATGCCCCACTCCATCATGGTTCGGTATTCTTCCCAACAGGTAGGAGCGAGGTAGACGAGGTTGGGGATGTTGCTGAGCATAGGAATGTCGTAGAATCCGATATGCGTGATGTCGTTCATGCCATACAGGGAAGCCCAGAAGACATTGATGACGGCAGGGTTGCCGTTGATGCAGAGATCCTGTGCTATTTGGTCGTAAGTGCGCTGAATGAAGGTGCTGTATACATTGTACACAGGACGGATGCCTCCTTTCGCCATACCGGATATCATAGCCACGGCCTGTTCTTCGGCGATGCCCACATCCACAAACTGCTTGCCGGCCTCGTCGCGGCGTGCTTTGAAGAATCCTGCCACAGTGGGTGTTCCTGATGTCACAGCCACCAAGTGTTTGTCCTTTTTCATCTCTTGCAGCAGGAATTCAGCAGTCATGTTGCCATAGTCTTCACCGCGGCTTTCTGTCTTGGGCTTGCCTGTCTCGATGTCGAACGGCATGCTCCAGTGCCATTGCTCCTTGTTGTTCTCTGCAGGTGCATAGCCCTTGCCTTTCTCTGTATGTATATGTACCACGACAGGGTGGTCGGTGTCCTTTACCTCTTCGAAAACGTCTATCAGGGTCTTGAGGTCGTTACCTTCAGCTACATATCTGTAGTCCAGGTTCATGGCACGGAAGAGGTTGCACTCAGCCTCACCGTTTGTCTGGCGCAACAGTGCGAGGTTCTTGTACAGACCGCCGTGGTTTTCGGCAATGCTCATCTCGTTGTCGTTTACCACGATGATGATGCCTGTACCTAATTCACCGGCTTCGTCAAGACCTTCGAGAGCCTCTCCGCCGCTCAGTGAACCGTCGCCTATCACCGCCACGATGTTCTCGTGAGTACCCTTGATGTCGCGGGCTTTCTGCAGACCGGTGGCAAGAGAGATGGAAGTGGAAGTGTGGCCCAACTCAAACTGGTCGTACTCTGGTGACTCTGTCGGACTGCTATAACCGGAAATCTCCTGAAACCTTTCCTTGTCATAGTATCCGAAAGCCCTTCCTGTCAGCATCTTGTGAGGATAGCTCTGATGGGACACGTCGAAGACAAACTTGTCTTCTGGACAGTTGAAGACATAGTGCATGGCGATGGTGGTCTCCACGATGCCGAGGTTGGGACCTACGTGTCCACCAATATTACTGTCGCGGTTCAAGATGCCATTGCGTATCTCTTGTGCAAGGATGTCCAACTGCTGTAGTGTCAGCTTTTTTACGTCTTTGGGTGATTGGATGTTTTCTAAGTACATAGTCCTTTTTCTTTTGTGTGTTCGGAATATAAAGAAGTTTTACGGTTGCAAAGGTACGGCATTTTTGCCAAAGACAAGTTATATAAATTACGGACAGAAGTAACACTTTTACGTTTTTGTCTTTCTGTCTTTCTGTCTTTTTACTTTTTTACCTTTTTACCCTTTTACCTTTTTACTTTTCTACCATTTCCATTTCAGTTGTATCTCCAAGTCTGTTTGTGAGGATTGTGAGATTTCCTGCTTTCCGCTCGATATCCTGTTTCTGTCGAAGTAGTTGGTTGTGGCGAGTTTTCCTGCCAGCAGCAGGTGCTTGCCTATCTCTGCTCGCAAAGAGAGGGCATAGCGTATTCCTTCCCCATAAAAACTGGCAAAGCTTGTGCCGTAGAGTAGGGTAGGTTCATAAACATAGATACGCGAACTGTAGCCGTCTGTATGGAAATACCCCAATGAACCATTCACCTTTAGCCAGCGATGCCGGAAACCAGTCAACTGACTTGCCATCCATCCAGTATTTGTTGTACTGCCACCAATCTGTGTCATTTCCCATTGTGTCTTGCTGCTCCACTGTTCGTTGCTATAAGTAGCGTACACCCTGCCTCGTAGGGTCTGTGTGTTCTGTTTGTCTTTGTAGCGCAGACGCATGGAGGCAGTCCAGTTCTTGTTTGCCTTGAAAGATATGTTCAGTAGGTTGTCCCAACTCTGCGAACTTCCTGTTGTTCCATATTTAGGCCAGGCGAAATAGGCAAAGTCTGTGTATGTAGTGATGTTCCACTTGCTGCCTGGAGTCCAGCATCCTCCTATATATGCTCCGCTTTCGTCCTGCGTGTCAGAACCCTCGCTGAAGGCATTGGCGTAAAGGGAGAAATACTGGTAGGGGTAGTATCTCTGCAGTGCCAAGAGCGAGAACCGGTCAGAGAAGCTGTAACTCACGGCGTTGACGGTTGCTACCGTTCCACATGTTCCTGTTGCCGTCTCGCCCTGTATCACAAGTCGGTTGGATACATATCCATAGTCTATGCTGGCATTCCAAAAATGTTTGCCTGCTGCAGCATATCGTTTGTACAGTAGGTTGCTTTTGGGTGTGAGAGGAAGAGAATAACTGTTGTAGAAGGTTGTCGTGCCGATGTGCCATCCCCCTGAGCGCCATCCAATGTTGCCGCCTAACAGTAGGGTAGAGGCGTTGTCTTTTTTCTCCATCTCCTTCTCCGTGCGATGTAGTCCGGTGGTGAGGATAGTCTGTATGCCCCCGTTGTTCAGTGTGGCATCTATCGTGCGGTATGATACAAAAGCCGTCAGTTCCAACTGTCTGTTGAGGGTTACTGTGGCGGCTGCTCCTTGCAGATAATTAGCTGCATAGCGTGATGAGTGTACTCGTATGGTGTTGCTGTTGCGTCCCAAAGCCGATAGGGTAGAGAGTTTGCCGAAACTGAAATCGTTGTTGAGTATCAGGCCCATGCCTTCGTGCAGTCTGTATCGTCCGATGGTGAGGTTTTTCAACCATCCCCATTTACGTATCTGCAGATAGAAAGAGTAAAAGTCATATCCCTTTCCGTTGCCTTTCGCAAAGAACGGCTCTCCCGCGTCTTTCGCCCCTAAGAATCCTGCCTTGACATAGTCGCCATACCTGAACTGATAGCGTAACCAGTGTTTGTATTTGCTGCCGAGATAACTGCCGTCTGCGTCTCCGCGCCGTTCATAGAAGGGAATCTTCATGGTGCCTACCACTTCGTGTTTGCCATAGTGTGTTATCTGGCGTAGGGTGGGAGTGTGACGCTCCTTGACTTCCCCGGCATAGACAAAATAGCCTAACAGTTGGCGTTGGTACCATGAGATGTTGGATATCATCGCCAATTCGCCCAAACTCTTCATGGCACCATAGCGGTAGATGTACGCCTCGATTTCCTCTATCTGTTCTGCCGAGAGGAAGGGTAGTCGCTGCAGGTCTTCCGTAGTGGCTGTGTTGATGTTGATGGGATGCTCAGCCAGTTCTTCCAGCTCTTCTTCGTAGGTCTCCCATGTCATTCCCTCAAAATCTTCCGTTTCACTCAGATCTTCAAGGTATTGTTGCCACGGTTGTGTTGCGCCTGTTGAGGCTGGCTGTTCATGAATGGGTGGAGTGGGGGAGTTGCCCTCTTGTGCGGGGCTGCTTATGCCTATGGCGCAGAGAGCCAATGCCAAAAGCATGTGTTTTGTCTGCTGTGTGTCTTTCATGGTAACGGGTTTGTGTTTTTGATGGTCCAAAGTTACGATGAAAAAAGCTAAAAGAAGAATAAAAGACCCAATATTTTTTCTTATATGGGAAATAATGGTTACTTTTGTAGCCATGTAAAGCCGTCCGTGCCATATTTTGCTTTGGATGGTGTGTGTAATGAATACAGCGATGCGACAGATACAGTATCTTCTTATAGTCCTTTTCCTTGCAGCCTCAGTGCCTGTGATGGCGCAGAGTGCTGATACGGATGCACCTGCTCCCGAAGACAGAGAGGTAAACATGGATGCACCTACCTTCGACCCTATGGTAAAGGTGGGCAAGGTGTTGCTTGGCAATGACAGCGTGCAGTATGTTGAGGTCAATCGTGTGTATGTCTACCCCGAACCGGAGTTCAAGGATGCCAAACAGCGTATGGCGTACAACCGACTGGTGTATAACGTCAAAAAGGTTCTTCCTATCGCCAAGGAGGTGCGACAGATTATTCTCGAAACTGGAGCTTACCTCGAAACCTTGCCCAACAAGAAAGCAAAGGACGAACACATGAAGTTGGTGGAAAAAGAAATCAAACGTGAATATACTCCCCGCATGAAGAAGTTGACCTATGCGCAGGGCAAACTCTGCATCAAACTGGTTTACAGGGAGTGCAACTCGTCAACCTACCAGCTCATACAGGCTTTTCTCGGTCCTATTCGTGCTGGATTCTATCAGGCTTTCGCTTCCCTCTTTGGGGCGAGTCTCGCCAAGAAGTATGACCCTACAGGTGTCGATCGTCTTACAGAACGTGTCGTTCTGCAGGTTGAGGCTGGACAGTTGTAAAACTTCTTTCAATCGAATTTGTAATAAAAATATTCAAAGGCACAATTCATAATTGGTGCTTCTCCCTCCCTCCTCTCTCTGTCTCAGTATCCCCTTCGATATCAAGTCCTTGATGTCGCGGTTGGCGGTGTCTTGCGAACAATGATTGATTTTGTACCATTTAGAAGAATTGAGTTTCCCCTCAAAGCCATCGAAAAGCATATTGATCACCTTACGCTGGCGATCATTAAAGGCTATGGAACGATGAGTGTCCCAAAACTGCGTCTTCCGAACCACGTTCTCCGTTCTCAACAAGGCATTCTCTAATGCTATCTTTAAAGTCTGCAAGAACCATTCTATCCACGGCGTAATGTCCACGGTGCCTTTTTGGGCATGCTCCAGATGGTCGTAATATTCCTTGCGATGATTCAGAATTTCGGAGGAAAGGCTATAATAACGTTGGGAGGTTTGGTCGGCACGAGAAAGCAACAATTCTGTCAAGGTTCTGCAAAGCCGTCCATTGCCATCATCGAATGGGTGGATCGTTACAAACCAAAGATGTGCCACGGCAGCCTTGACCAATGGATCTATACTCACCTCTGTATTCATCCAGTCTATTAGTTCCGCCATCATCAAGGGAACATCCTTACTCGCTGGTGCCTCGTAGTGCACTTTCTCATGCCCTAAGGCTCCCGACACAACTTGCATCGGCTCGTTGCCTTTGCGCCACTGAGCTACGGCAATTTTATGAATACCGCTCCTGCCAGTGGGAAATAGGGCTGCATGCCAAGAGAATAACCGTTCATCGTTCAAAGGCATGGCATAATGCTTCACTGCATCCATCATTACCTGTACTATGCCCTCTGTATAATGGTCTGACACAGGTAACCCCTCATATTCCAAGCCCAACTGCCGAGCAACAGAGGAACGCACACTGTCCCTGTTCAATTCCTCGCCTTCAATCTTTGCTGAATGCACGATTTCTTGAGTCAATGTGTTGAGCGTTGACAGATTTTGTTCCTCAAAACCAAACATTGACAATCTTCCCAGCAACTTTCCCCTCAGCATATTCACTTCTGCCAAGATATTGTAGAAGCCGGCGTGATTCCATGTCATGTGAGGCCAATCCTCTTGCTGCCAAATGTATGTTGTCATTCTCCTCATAACTGCATCTTTGGGCTGCAAATTTAAACCTTTTTGTCGGATTATGCAAGTTTTGCGGAGATTGTTCGCATTATTCTCCGCTTTTTTGCGGAGAATGGCTTGGTTCTCTTCCGAATATCTTCTGAGAAGATTGCCATAAATTCTCGTCCTGTGCACTTTCCGCTGTTTCAAAGATTTCTTTCTAAGATAAGTTGAACTTGGCTTTTGTTGCTATGTTGAGTAACGAATGTTAAACGGGCGGCCAGACACACTAAAAAATCTAAACGAGATTTGACTTTTGACCATATTGTAACATCCAAGAGACATGATGCATGCATTATAACAGCATGATAAGCCATTATAAGAGCATTGTAACTATCAGATTAGAGATTATAAAACAAAAGAAGTATGGAGATGAAACAAACAATTAAGACATGGATGTTTGCTGCCCTCTTATTGGCAACAAGTAGTGCAACTTTTGCACAGGACAACAATTCGCAGGGCGACAAGCAGCGAGGCAATCGCCCGTCTCGTGAGGAAATGATAGAGCGTAGAGGAGGCAACATCGTCAAGCAGTTGGGCTTGGATGAAAAGACGAGCAAGAAGTTCTTGACTGTCTATAAAAAAGAGCAGAGCGAAATGATGGAGATGATGCCTCGCAGAGGTGGTGATAAGTCTCAGAGAGGAGAACGCCCACAGGGAGAACGTCCTCAAGGCAATCCTCCTGCCCGTCCACAAGGTGAGAAGCCACAAGGCAACCCTCCTTCAATGGACGGCAATCAATCAGCAGGCAGACCCCAGATGAGTGAGGAAGACCAGAAAAAGATGGATTCCATCAAGCAGAAATACAATAAGAAGTATGCCAAATTCCTCAGCCAGGAACAAATTAGTAAAATGTACCAGTTCCAGGAGCAGGAAAGACAGAAAGGGCGTCCAAACGGCAAGCGCCAATAAAATCGGCAACATTGCACTACACAAAAAAGCCTGGGCATTATCCCTGGCTTTTTCGTGTAGTATATCTGTTGCTTACTGTTTCTTTGCTTTCCAGACGATGACGGTCATGAGAACGGATAATAAGGCTGCTCCTATCCAAAAGTAATTGATGTAGGTGAAGTCATATTTCTCAATACCATTTACCATAGTTTTGTTTCCCTCTATCAGCAAACCGCTCATGATGTCCTGAATGCCGGCACCAACATAACTTGCCACGCCAACAACACCAAGTGCTGCTCCAGAAGCATTCTTGGGAGCGATGTCTACAGCCATCAAACCACCGAGGAAACACAATAAAACGCCAATGCTCAAGCCAAACAATACCATGGCTGTAATGTCAAGCCACAGTTGATGACCAGGAACTAACAGGAACAGGCAGAGTGCCAAGGCGTTCAGCAATCCGAAAATGACAGCTGGCAGATAGCGGTTACCTTTGAAAAGCCTGTCTGACACCAATCCTGATGTTACCGTTCCCACAATACCAAGAATAGAATTGACAGAAATGATGAAGCTGGCATCAATAGTCGTATATCCTTTCTCATTCTCCAAGTAAAAGATACCCCAACTATTGACAGCATATCGACTGATATACATGAAAGCGCTGCTAAGGGCGAGAATCCATATCAACGGATTCTTTAAAACAGCACTTTGGGCTTTGTTGTAAGAAGTATTATCCTGTTTTTTTGTTTCTGTTTTGACACCAGGAAGGGTGATGCCCTTGCTTGCTGGCGTATCATGAAAGAATGCTAACAGTAAGACGACACCCGCAATGCCTACAACTGCAGCCCCAATAAAACCATATTGCCATCCAAAGGCACTCACTATGGAAGCCACAAAGATAAAGGTCATCGCTTCACCTATATTATGGCTGGCACTCCAGAAGCCATAGAATGTTCCACGGTTTTTGTCTGTGAACCAACGTGAAAGGCCTACTACACAAGAAGCTGCACCCATTGATTGAAACCATCCGCTCAATCCCCATAGTACCGCGAAAAGGATGAATGAGTGAGTAAAACCTAAGGCAAGGTTGACTAACGCCGTAATGAGCAAACCAGTGGACATCAAGCGTTTGATGTTGCTTCTGTCTGCCAAGAAACCATTCGTAAACTTACCTATGGCATACGTGAAGAACAATACAGAACCGATGATACCCAATTCTGTTTCAGAAAAAACACCATTGTCTACAATCGGCTTCTTAATGACATTAAGACTAAGCCGACACACATAATATGTACCATATCCAATGGTTGCAGAAAGGAAAGTAGCCCACTGTAGGCGTTTAAGCTTTCTGTTGTTCTCTTCTGGCGAAGAAGAATTACAAGGTATCGGATCTGATACCTTGTAAAAGTTTATAAGTTTCTTAAACATTCGAGTATTTCTATAGTATTACTTGTGCAGTCCCTTTGCCCTCAAGTATTCGAGAAGCAAGGCTGGACGGTCTGTCTGAATCAGTTTTGTTCCCTGCTTGATAATCCATCCCCAACTTTCTTCAGGTTGTTTCAACTCTACGGATCGGTCATCGTCATGTCCACCGCAAAGCTCGGGCCATAAAGTGTTGATGAATATTCTTGCTCCGCTATCTCTTACTTTCTTGATTAACCGAAGCGTATTGGCATCATCTGTTTTGAAAACCAGTTCGAAGGCTGCAGGTTTCATGTTCTTGATATAACTGTCAATGATGTCCTCTGCCCCAGGTTTGCAAAGATTGACAACAGGCATGAATATCATGTTCTTCAGTTCGTCGCCATGCTCTTCTTTTACCACTTCATAAGGAAGCTCTGCCTTGATGATACATTGTCCTACTGTGCCCGTTTCCCTCAATATTTTCATGGCATCGTCAAAGTAATCGTAGCCTTTGTCTACATTCACCATGATTTTGCCTTTGCATAGTTGCATCACCTCACGGAATGTAGGTATATGGTGCCGTGTCTTACAGCCGACTCCATTCTTGAGGCGAAGGGTCTTTAGTGAATCCAATGTATAGTTTTCTGGAGTTCCTTTCCCATTCATGGTTCTGTCTATTCTCTTGTCGTGTAAAATGACAAGTTCGCCATCCTTGGTTTTCTTCAAGTCCAACTCTATCATGTCCACTCCCATATCAATACAGTTCTTGAATGCTTGAAGGGAATTCTCAGGAGCATTGCGCCAGTCGCCTCGATGAGATACAACCAACACGTTTTCTTTTGCAGGGCTGTTGAAATCTTTTAGGATTTCAGTTACATTACGTTGTGCATAGCTCACCAATGTGAGCATGCACAACATGAATAATACATATATTTTTTTCATATCAGTTTAATCTGTTGTTTTTCCACACCAACTTTTCACCCCAGAAAGGAACTACTGAGTTTGTACAGTTCAACTTTGAAGCTCTTTCCAATGCAGATTTCAGGCTCCATCTTGATTCCTCTTCACTGACGTGAGACAGTTCCAATATATGTGAAAGCAATACATAGTCAGGAGTAGTCTGCCCTTCTCCTGTACCGATGATATTGTTTTCTGTCAGTGCATTTGGAGCATATCTCGGAATCAACACATTGACATGTGGCAAGATATTGGTATACTGCTCGGGCTTGAAGTTCGAGTCTCCGGTATGGAGCAATGTAAAGTTGCCACTGTCATCGCCACATTCAAATGTAAAGACTGAAACGAAGTTGGACAGTCCTGAATTGTTGTGGTCAGTTATCGACACATGTATTTTTACATTATTATATTGGTAGTCTGTGTTGACAGTCGAAGTATAACCACCTTTGACAAAGTTGGAATATACGGGTTTGCCCGCATTCAGCATGGCATTGATAAGTGCCGTGTTATAATGATCCTTGTGATTATGGGTAATGCAGAGGAAGTCTATATAGGGCTCCAGTTTCTCTGCCCAGCGATGGTTGAGATCGATACCAAAGCAGGTAGTCGGTGTCTTGATGACGTACCCCATGTTGTATAGTTGCCAAATGCATGTTGTTCCATTCTCAACATTTGTGGTCTTGATGCCCTCTATTACTCTGTCCAAAGACATGCGGTAGAGAGCTAACATGGGGTCGTATTTTTCACGCATTTCTGCTGATTGATCTAAAGAAGAAATGTAACTCTCGAAGAAATCGGACGAACAGTCATCAGCCAACTTCTGAATCTTGTCGAAAGCACTTTGTCTTGCTTCATCAAGTGGTTGTTGCTGTAAAGGCGTAGTTGCCCACAATTCTGTTGCAACTTCCTTTGCTGCCTTTATCTGTGTTGTCTCGCCCACCTCTATAGGATGTGCATACGTCATTCCATCCTCATCGTTGCCACATGAAAGCAAGACAAGAGAGAACATCGCAATGAATAGATATTTCTTTTTCATATTGTGTCTGTTATTAATATTGGTTAGTACCATGAACATTACCGCCTCTACAGCTCCAAGTTGATTTTTCTGGGCCGGCAAAAATCTTGATGGCTGTAACATTTCCACCGATATATGAAACATAGAGCATTTGGTTTTCACCGATTGTCATACCTGACATAATCTTGGCGTTGTTGTCTGTTCCCTCAGAGTCCATGTGCCACAGTTCTTCACCGTTGGAACAGTCAATGGCATAAATGCGTCCAGTACCGTTTCCA
This sequence comes from Firmicutes bacterium CAG:103, assembly GCA_963600865.1. Classification (GTDB taxonomy): domain Bacteria; phylum Bacteroidota; class Bacteroidia; order Bacteroidales; family Bacteroidaceae; genus Prevotella. The sequence continues at coordinate 33,410 of CAVCDC010000009.1, read as the reverse complement.
AAGTATATGTTACCTTTATCATCGAGGACTGGGAAACAATACGTTGGAGCAGATTCGGATGCAAATTTCCATTTCAGTTGTCCATCTTTGTTGACCGCATAAAGCGATTTGCCTCCTTTGTCTACAAAATAGATGTTTCCTTCCTTGTCTACTATTGGGGCATAGGCGTCGCCGTTAGCCTCATAGCTCCACTTTGTAGAACCGTCGGAAGAGTTGAGCGCTAATAACCCAGCACCGCCTACCTGGGCAGCATAAAGGGTTTCTCCGTTCAAAGCAAAAGAACCAATTTCTGTTACTGCGCCTGCAACTTTCCACAATTGGGTGCCGTCAGCCTGGAATGCATATATGTTGGTTCGAGTACCTACATATATAGTACCAGTTTTATCTATAGCCACAGCACCAGCTTTGTTTTTTGTACCTGTTAGTTTTACGGTCCAGTTTTTAGTGCCTGTCTCTGTATTGATGGAGTGTAGTACATTGTCACCATCGAGAATATAAACCGTTTTGCCGTCAGAGGTCACAGCTGGGAAACAGTCAAGGTTTTTCCCAGAAGCACCTGTGGCATATACCCACTTTTGAGTTCCGTCATTGTTGATGGCGTAAAGATTGGCATTTCGTGCTCCTTGATATAAGGTGCCGTCTGAGCCGACAGCCACACCTCCACCATATGTGGTCTTAGGAATAGAGGCTGTCCACTTAATGCTACCTGTCAAGGCATCAAATGCAGTGATGTCTCCTGTTGCTCCTGCTGAGGGAAGATAGACAGTGCTTCCGTCCATAGAGAACACAGCATTGGAGGTCTTGACCATTCCACTGTTAGGCATGTCTGCCGACCAAGCTTTATAAGGCTCTGTGTCAGAAACAGGTCTTGCCTTTGTGGTTGAGACCATGGAATGTTTGTCTCCATAGACAGCCTGGATATTAAAAGTATAGGTAACCTTGTTGACCAAGCCTGATACAGTGTATGATGTTACCGTATTGTCCACCTGAACGGAACCCCCTTCATAAGAAGCTATTTCTGGTGTCCAAGTTATCTCGTAACCAGAGGGGTTAGCTCCTGCCATAGGAGTCCACTCTAACAAAACGCTCTCATTCTGAGCTGTTGCTGTAAAAGTATTTACTTGACAAATGTCCCAACTTGCTTTGGGAAGTTCTTCGCTGCAGGAGCCAAGAATAAACACAGTCAGCAAAGACAGTAAATATGTTATTTTTTTCATTGTTGCTTATTTTTATTTGTTGTCATAGCCAGGATTTTGCCATAGGATAGAACTGTCGCCTATCTTTTCTATCTCTTGTTGGGGTATAGGGAACAAAAGTTGATAATCTTGTATCTCAATACCATTCTCTGCCATCACGCTCTTGGCAAATCCCATTCTTACCAGGTCAAACCAGCGTTGTCCCTCGTATGGGAATTCTCTTTGGCGCTCTACCAATATACCTTTGCGGAATTTCTCTTGTGTAGGTAACTGTTTTGCCGTCAAATCCGAGATGCCTGCTCTTTCCCTTACTGCGTTTAAGTACTTTAGGGCAAGAGAGCTTTCACTGGCATCATATCCTATCTCGTTGAGTGCTTCTGCATACATCAAAAGGACGTCTGCGTAGCGAAGCAAAATCTGGTCGTTGCCCACTACATTAAATGTTGTACTCTTAACATCATAGAACTTGTTCATCAAGTATACATTATTTGCAGCCTTCACGTATGTGATAAGGTCTTTGCGGGTGTCGCCTGTTGGGTATGTGTTGACAAGAGAGTTGCTTTGGTTGGTGTCGTCAGTGGCATTGGTTATGTTAAACCAATAACTATGTCCCTCGCCTTCTACTTCCTTGTTGAAATGTACGGCAAAGATGATTTCATTGTTGTTCTTGTTATCCACATTGAAGACTTGGGCGATAGGTGTTACTAACTGGTATTTTCCAATCAGCTGAGCCAGGATGTCTCGTGCCTCTGTCCATTTATGGAAAGTGAGATATACTTTACCCAATAAAGCCTTTGCTGCGCCAGAGGTCGCTCTTCCCATATCGGCAGAGGTATAGCTGTCTGGAAGATAGTTGTTGCTTACGATTTCCTTCAAATCACCTGCTATCAAATCGAACATTTGCTCGTCGCTATAGCGTCCGATTTTTAATGCTTCTGCTGCACTGACTACATGTTTGGTGGCAGGAACACCACCCCAGATACGGTACATGTTGAAGTAGTTCAATGCTCTGATGAACATGGCTTCTCCCTTGTATTGTTTTTTCAGACTTTCGGAAAAGTCAGCATTGTCTATTTGATCAAGCAAAAGGTTGCAACGATATATATTGTTGTTGAAGTTGGCCCAGTACGAACTGAGAATTCCGTTAGAAGGCTTTTCGGTAAAATGGTCTATATCATAACGGTCTTGTGTTCCTGATGTTGGAGCACTAAGCGTGAGGTTGTCACTACGGTACTCGCAGCACTCTGTATAGAAATTTACCTGTGACTGCAATTTGGAATAGCAACCTATGACAGCGACATTGTAGTCACTTGCTGTCTTGTATACTTTATCAACAGTCACACTGCTTGCTGGCTCTAAATCGAAGAAATTCTCTCCGCAGGATGTCATAAGCAGAGTTGCCAATGAAACTAATATTATAGTCTTTTTCATATTGTGTTATTCTTTATAATGTAAGATTCAAACCAAACATATAAGTACGGGCCAGAGGGTATGTACCATAGTCTTCACCTGGTGTAAGGTTTGCTGATGGACGAGCGTTTACTTCTGGATTATAGCCACTATAGTTTGTGATGGTAAAGAGGTTTTGCCCAGACACATAAACCCTTAGTTTTTCTACTTTGAACTTCTGGGTCAGGCTCCTTGGCAAGGTGTATCCTATAGACAGATTTTGCAAGCGGAGGTATGAACCACTTTCCAAATGCCAAGTAGAGGTACGGCCATTGTAACCAGTCTGCTTGCGGTTGGCTTTGTTTACAGAGCCGTTTCCTGGGTCAGACTCACTCTTCCATCTGTCGAGTGCTATTTTTGTTCCATTTACGTTGCCTTCCATATTGTCTATGTAACGCTTGTTCAAGTTCAGGATCTTATTTCCATAAACACCTTGGAAGTTGAAGTCCATATCGAAGCCTGCGTACCACAACTTTCCGCCAAAACCATAAGTGAACTTAGGCATGTAGTTTCCGCAAACGGCACGGTCTTTGTCCAAGTCCAGTTTGCCGTCGCCGTCAACGTCTACAAAGCGGAAGTCACCAACTTTCGTGTTGTCAAAATGAGGATATTTCTTCAGATCTTCCTCTGTCTCAAAAATGCCGTCTTGCACCAAGAGGTAATAACTTCCTATAGGTTTGCCGACTTCAGTGATGTAATAGGCATGATTTACGCTTCCTGTGGAAATGATAGAAGCATTGCCTGGACCTAATTCCTTTACCTCATTTGTGTTCTTTGCATAGTTTGCATTGAATGAATATCCAAATCCATTCGCAAAGGTGTGCTGGGATGTCAAGGCTATTTCCCAACCACGGTTGTTCACTTTTCCTATATTCTGGAGAGATGTACTATAGCCTGTGACAAGAGGAACTGGTACGTAAAGTAACATGTTGGAGGTGTTGGTGTTGTAGTAGTCGACAGAAAATCCTAAGTATCCATCAAACATCTGAACATCAATACCTGCATTCACCATTTCGTTTTTCTCCCAGCTTAAATCATCACGTTTGATGTTGTCTGGTTTATAGCCATAGACCAAAGAACCACCATTTGTACCTAAGATGTAGTTGTCTGTGGACATGGTCGCTAAATGGTCATAGTTGCCTATCTCAAAATTTCCCGTTACTCCATAGCTGGCACGAATCTTCATGTCGTTGATGAAAGAAAGTGCTTTCACATTCTTGAAGAATTGCTCGTCGCTGATACGCCATGCCACTGAAGCTGATGGGAAATATCCCCAGCGGTTATTCTTTCCGAATCGGGAAGAACCGTCGGCACGGATTGCAGCAGAAAGCATATACCTGCCTTCGTAGTTGTACTGCACACGTGCTAAGTATGAGGCTATGGACCATTGTGTCTTGTCTGAACCGCCTTTGGTTACAGTACCACCATTCACTGTCTGAATATAGTCGTTGGGATAGTCTGTAGCAGTCACATTGTCCGTCTTTTTAGTTTCCTTTTGGGCTGACTGGACAAGGATCGCAGTAATGTTGTGCTTCTTGTTGATGGTTGTTGTGTAGGTCAACTGGTTTTCTATTAACCAATTGAAGAAAAAGCTCGAAGAACTGTACCCCTCAGGATTTGAAGCTGCGTCATAGTAGTCTTTGCCTTTCAAGGGAAGCGTAGACTGACGATATTTGTCATTGTGGGCACCATAATAGTCTCCACCCAATGAAAGTTTATAGGAAAGACCCTTGAGAAGTTCTAATTCTGCGTAAATCTTGCCAGTGATAGACATGCGGTCTGTCACGTTGGATTGCAAACGTGCCATTGCCACAGGGTTTAATATCTCGTTATGTTGATAGTCTGTTCCTATTCTCCAGTAACCATTGCCCTGGAAATTGTACGTCCCGTCGGCATTGTATACAGGGAATATTGGGGGCATCATCAAGGCTGACTGTACGATTCCGCCTGCTCCCGATGCATCTACTGAGTTGGATGTAGAGTAAGACGGAGCGAGATTGACTCCAAATTTCAAGCGTTTGTACTGGCCTGAAAGGTTAATGCGTGCACCATATTTTTCAAAATCAGAACCAATAATAATACCTTCTTTCTTCATGTAGTTTCCTGAAACAAAGTAGTTGATACTATTGGTCTTTCCTGAAACGGACAGGTTGTGACCTGTTGTTATGGCGTTGCGGAAGATGGCGTCTTGCCAATCTGTATCAGTCAGCCCTTGTACGCCTTCCAAGTATGGGAATAGGTCAGTAGGAATTTGCTGGTATCCTTTAGGTCTAACGCTGTTTGGGTCGCTTGCTGAGGCTCCTGGTACTTCTGAAAGATAGGCATTGTTATGACCGTCGCGCACGAATTCTGCGTACTCGTATGCATTCATCATGTCAAGCTTCTTTGAGACACTCTGTACGCCAATGTATCCATCGTATGACACGGTCAGCTTGTCAGATGTTCCCTTCTTTGTGGTAACGAGAACAACACCATTGGAACCTCGACTACCATAGATAGCGGCAGCAGAAGCATCTTTCAACACTTCAACGGACTCAATGTCGTTGGTGTTGAGATTGGCAAAACCGCGTTCCATAGGAACTCCGTCAACCACATAGAGAGGGTCGCTTCCTGCATTGACTGTGCTGATACCACGAACACGAATGCTCACGCTTCCTTCTGGGTCACCGCTTGGTACGGTTACCTGTACACCCGGCATCTTACCTGCCAAGGCCTGACGGAAGTCTGTTGAAGGATTGTTGGCCAAAGCATCAGCTTTTACAGAAGAAACGGCAGTCGAAACGTCACGTTTTTTCTGTACGCCATAACCGACAACAACAACCTCATCAAGAACCTTATTGTCATCAGCAAGATTGACATTGATAACTTCACGGCCGTTAACCTTTACGTCTTGATCTTTACAACCGATATATGATACCGCTAACATACCATCTGCTGGTATCTCTATCGTATAGTTACCGTCAATGTCTGTTGCTACGCCATTGCCAGGATTATTCTTCTCTTTGACTGTAGCGCCAATTACTGGTTCGCCGGTTTCGTCCTTGATGACACCGCGAACTTTGATCTTCTTCCCTGAGGTTTGTGTTTTTGATTTCTGTTGTGACTTGATGACTATATAGTTGCCTTCTAAATGATATGTACACTGTGTACCTTTTAGAAGTTGGGTCATCATGCCGAAAACGTCGTCGCTCTTCTTGGTTAATGTGACTGTACGGTTAGCATCCAACTGAGTGGAATTGTAGGCAACCTTGTATTGGGAAGCCTGTTCGATTTTCTCAAACGCAGACTTAAGCTTTACCTTGTTGGAGTTAAAACTAATAGTCTGAGCCGAGATGCACATGTTACTTGCTAACAAAAGCAAGAGACAAAATGCTGAGATTCGTTTCAAGTTCATATAGTAAATGTTTGGTTATAAATTTTTCTGTAGCACACTTGTAAGACACCCATAAATTATGTAGCACCCAATTACAATTGTGTTAAAATGAAATTTTTGTTCTATGGTATTTTGTGTGTTCGCAAACAGCGCAAAAGCTCTACACAATTAGGGGGAAATGTGCATGTTTACAAACGGTAGAATTCCGGAAGGTACGACCGCTATAATCACAAATCAAGATAGGGAGAGCTATGCTTTGACAAAATGGTTTCTTACTCCGACAAGAGACGGGACAGGCAGTTTTTATATACAGTCAGCAGCAGACAAACTGAAATATCTTCATTGCACCAATTCGTCTGGTGGTGAAGGCAATACCGTTGAGTACTACTATTTCCATCCTCAGTTAGAACAGAAAAGTTACAAATGGAAATTTGAAAGGGTCTCGATTCCAGCACCTTTAACTTCTGGCGTTTATAAGATTTCGAGCGGTTCCTTTCAAGTGCATACAACCAATAATGCAAGGAGTGCAGGAACGGCATTGGAACTTGGTGAATATCAAGGTGGTGGAACTTATCTGTGGAATATAGAACAGAATACCGATAACACCTATTCTATCTACTTGCAGGATGGTGCAAACAAACTCTATGTACACACAGAGGCTAACCGTGTAGACGCAAGCGCACCTCTTCAAGTAGACTATTATGACAAAGAGCACGCCTATTCTTATAAATGGCTTATTACAAGTGCTGGTATTCCTAATACTTATTATCTGCAATTAGTTGGAAATCCGTCAGATGGATATATGCACTTGTTCTCTCATCATCTCTTATACGGTACGAGATTGGAAATCTATGAAATGGTGGAATTAGTTGAGCCTGTTTATCAATGGAAAATAGAGAAAGTAGAGTAATTGTGTAAAAAGAAAACATGTTAGAGTTTCATATTTAGTGTGTGTCATAAAGGTTGTGTTGGCATAGTTTTCCAACTCTTTATGACACACACTCTTGTGTGCTTATTTGATAGTTACAGTTTTGTTGTTTATCTGAAATTCTAACCCTGGTATGAGGTCGGCAATGACATCCATAACTCTTTGCAGGGTCTCGCCCCTGTTGAAGTGCGCTGTTATTTTTGTCTGTTTGTGGCTATTTGTTAGGAAATGAACCTTAATGTTATATGCATTTTCCAATATCATTGTGGCTTCTGACAGACTTATGTCGTTCAGATTTATCTGTGCAGTCTTCCAATTCTCTTGTTCAAAATTTTCAAGTTTTTCTATGTGGCATTGTTTGGTACGGACGTTGTATACAAAACAATCTTTGGGTGACATTTTATATATCTTGTTGTTTTCTGTTAGGCGCAATTCTATTTTGCCAGATATCAAGGTGGTGGAAACCTCCTCTTTGTCAGTGTAAGAAGAAACACTAAAAGATGTTCCCAAGTCTAAGATGTCGAAATAGGGCGTATTTAAGCGGAATGGTTGGTTGTCATTGTGCTTTACGTCAAAATAAGCCTCTCCGCACAGAAACACTTTTCGCTCTTTTAAACCGTTAAAGTTGGGTGGATAAAGTAAAACAGAACTCGGACTCAATTTTACGTTACTACTATCTGGTAGCAACATAGCCTTCTCCTCGTTGCTCATGGTGTAAACTTGATTCATGGTCACCTCTATAGGAGAGCTTGAAACATTACTTTGCAGAAGATACATTTTTGCTAAGATAGCTATCAGCAGTAATGGTATTGTTACGGCTGCAACTTTTAATGTCCAATGTTTTCTCTCTTGTTTCTTTTGTCTACCGATACAATGTGCTTTCTCAGTGAAAGCATGGAATGCTTTTTCCACATCTTCACTGTCCATATAGGCTTTGTCAGCCTTGTCCCATAATTCCTTCAAGGCATTGTCTGCTTCCTTGTCGTTCTCTGTGTATGCAATTCTTTGCAATACGCGTTCTCTTATGTCCTCAGAAACCTCGTGTTCTGAAAAATATGCGATGATATCCCTAATCTTTGTTCCCATAAATACCCAATGAATACTTGTAAGACATATTGCAAAGGTGTTACACCCAATGGTATTGCAATAAAATTACTAAATATAAGGCTTTTTTAATTTCTTTAAGTGCCAGATTAAGGTGATTTTCTACGGTCTTTTTCTGAATTCCCAACTTTGTGGCTATCTCTTCGTTCTTGAGATGTTGCTCACGGCTCATACGATAGATGGCTTGTCGTTGTTGCGGCATATTTTCAACAATCATATCTATAAGCAGTTGTGTATCTTTAGCAACGACTGCGTCATGGGGGGAAATGTTATCTGCGTATTTGTCTGGTATGTTGTCGATATCTATAGGAATTATATGTTTTGTGGAGATATAGCTGATAACCGTGTATTTAGCCAATGTGAACAAATAGGAATCAAAGTCGTTTATGTTTGCGAATTTTTCCCGTTTGTTCCATACTTTCTCAAAGATAATCTGGCAGACATCATTGGCATCGTCTGCGTTCTTCAAAAGCATAGATGCAAATCGGTTAATCTTAGGGTAAAACTTTCGGAACACAGTTTCAAAAGCTTTGCTATCTCCTTGTGCCATCTGCAAGATAACATTCTTGTCAATTTCCATTTTCCTGCTTGTAAGTCGTATGAAGCTTTCGGTTCTTCTATGTAGTTTTTTGTGCTTTTTTTACTTCTCTTCAGTATATAGCACCTGTAAGACGGTCTGTCCTGCAGCTTTGAGAGAGTTCTTGTCGATGTGTGCCATGTCATCGATGACGGTGTGCCAAGTGGGACCGAAGCTGCTCTGTTGGCAGTCGGGATAATAGGCTATGACATCTACGGTAGGAATCTTGGCCTTCTCGTTGACAGGTATATGGTCATCGGTAATCATGCCGCCGTCGCTCTTGGGGAAATAACTACCGTAACCTGCTTGTCGGGCAGCCTTCCACACCTTCTTGACGATGGCGGATGCATACTGCATGGACATACCCTCCTGATAGAAGTGAGCACCCTGGCCACCAACCATGTCGAGAAGGATGCCATAGCGAGGGTGGTAGTTGTCGGGCTTGTTCTCGCTCCAGTAGTTGGCGCCTAAAGCCCATGTGTCTCCACTATCCTGTACGTCAGCCCATTGTGGAGTGCCCCAGTCTTCTGTGTCGAAGCAAACAAAGTCGACGCCAATGCCGCTGTCCAGTTTTTTGTCTGCCTGAAGCTGTCTTGCTATTTCGAGCATGACTGCCACGCCGCTTGCGCCATCGTTGGCAGCCATTACTGGTTTGTGCCAGTTGGTGCTGTCAGGGTCATTGTCCGCCCAGGGCCTGCTGTCCCAATGGGCACAGAGTAAGATGCGTGTCGTGGCTTTAGGGTTGTATGCGGCGATGATATTCGTGTTTTTAAGCATTGTGCCGTCATATCCTTTGAGGTCAGCTTTCTGTGTACTCACCTCACAACCAAACTGCCTGAATTTATTGGCTATCCATTCGCCACAGTCTTCGTGAGCCTTGCTGTTCATGGTACGCGGCCCGAAGGCGCACTGTGCCTCACAATAGGCAAAGGCAGAATCAGCATTGAATGTAGGTCCTACAGGGTTTAGTTTCTCTGCTTCTTCAACCTCTTCTGTTTCCGGTGAGTAGTTGTTGGCATTCTTGTAGCCAATGGCACCAGCACCTATAGCTGCCGCCACCACAACGCCTAATATGATTTTCATCTTCTTAGTCATTACTTCTCCTATTTCTAAATTTTTTCGTCAATGGTCTGTTTTTTTTATGACAAGGTGTGTCTTTTTTTTATAGTAATCCGTAGTATACTTTTAGAACCAAGTTTTCTTACTTTCTTGTTTCCTTTTGTACCTCAGCCATGACTCTGAGCCAGTTGCCGCCCCATATCTTAGCAATGTCTTTTTCGCTGTATTTGCGCCGGAGCAGTTTGATGGTAAACTGTATCATTTCGGAAGAGTCAGCCAGTCCACGTATGCCACCGTCCCCGTCGAAGTCGGTGCCCAGTCCCACATGGTCTATGCCCATGATGTCTATGGTGTGTTCGAGGTGCGCTATGGCATCCATGATGGAGGCTTCTCCCTCTTTGACAAGGAAGCCATGATAGAGGGTGGTGTGTGCCACGCCGCCTTTTGCTGCAAGTGCTTTCATCTGCGCATCAGTAAGGTTGCGTGGTACGTCACATAGAGCACGGCTGCTGCTGTGGCTGCAGACGATAGGATGGTGGCTAATCTCCAAAGCATCATAGAAGCTTTTCTCGCCACCGTGGCTCAGATCCACCATGATACCCAAGCGGTTCATCTCCTGTATCACTTTCTCTCCAAATTCGCTTACACCACCGTGCGTATTGCTACCCCTGGCACTGTCACAGATATCATTGTCACCATTGTGGCAAAGAGTAATATAGACGATGCCCCGTTTGGCAAAGTGCTCAATATTGCTTATGTCGTGGTCGAGAGCCAGTCCGTTCTCAATGCCGAGCATGATGCTCTTGCGTCCATCCAGTTTGTTGACATACAAATCGAACGGAGTCTGTGCCAATGCTATGTGACTACTGTTGTCAGCAACAATCTGCTCTATCTTGTCAAAGATAAGGTCAGCATACTGTTTGGGCGAGTCTACGTCGAAAGCCACCTTGCTGCGGAACGTTTCCCCCTCCTTCGGTTGCGGCAGATAAGCTACCATGGTGGTGGCGTCCTGCCGGCCGTCTGTCATCTTGTGTAAGTCCACCAATATGCGAGGGTCGCGCTGTTCAAAGTGTACCCCTTGCGGGAAGAACATCGGCGTGTCGCAATGTGTGTCGAGAGTTAGGATGCGATGGTGCATCTCTTTGGCGTTATGGAACTCTTCGGCACGTAAGACGAGCCATCTGAATATCTTCTGACCCTCTTCTTCGAGCCATTCGGGATGCCACTGTACACCGAGGATATCCTTGTACTCACTGCTCTCTATCGCCTCGATGATGCCATCGGAAGACTTAGCGATGGTACGGAAACGTCTGCCAGGTTCGCTTACAGCCTGATGGTGGAACGAGTTGACGACGATGCTGTCACCGCCATAGATTTTGTAAAGGATGGAATCCTTCACCAATGACACCGTGTGAGTTGGTTCGGTACGGTCGGCGTCCTGGCTGTGCTTTATCGTTTGGTGGATATGCTGTTCTACCTTCCCCCCAAGGGCTATTGCCAACGTCTGTATGCCCCGGCAGATACCGAGCATAGGAATTTGTCTGTTGAAAGCCAAGTGCGTAATCATCATTTCGGCAGCGTCCCGTTCCTTGTTGATATTGTGCAGGTCGGGTGAAGGCTCTTCTCCCATCCACAACGGATTGTGGTCTCCTCCGCCTGTGAGAATCAAGGCATCGAGGTGCTCCAGTGTGTTGATGATGACATGGGTGTCTGACACGGGAGGAATGATGACGGGTGTGCCGCCCGCTTCGACGATCTGCTTGTAGTAGCGGTCGCGAAGTGTAGCATCCACTCCCTCATAGTTGGCTGTTATGCCGACTATGGGTTGTTGCTTGGCTTCAGGAAAAGTGGAGTACGCATCTTCCAGAAGCGCATCCAGGTCGAACTTATTCATTTTCGAGGGTAACGGGAATTTCACGTTTGATGCTCTGTTCGAGTGAGATGAGCGTTTCAGTAGACACGACACCAGGTATAGCCTGCAACTTGTTGTTCAGCAAGTCCATCAGCTGTTCGTTGTCACGTGCATACAACTTGAGGAGCATGGTGTACGAACCTGTCGTGAAGTGACACTCCACGATTTCTGGAATATTCTGCAGTCTCTCTACTACCTTCTTATACATGTTGCCCCTTTCGAGATTCAGTCCCACGTAGGTACATGTGGTATATCCCAAACTCTTTGGGTTGACGTTAAAGCTGCTTCCCGTGATGAAACCTGCTTCGATGAGGTGCTGTACACGTTGGTGAATGGCAGCACGAGACACGCCACACTCAGCGGCAACGTCCTTAAACGGCGTTCTTGCACTTTTGGTAAGAATGCTGAGAATTTTTCTGTCAAGATTGTCTATTTTGTCCATATCTCATGATAGTTTTTGGGCTTCCTGTTTCTGCAGGTCGCCCAGTTGTTGGATTATAATTTTTCAGTAAGTTGTTGTTACTTGTTTAGTTTCCATGTAACACCGTCTTTGGTGTCTTTCACCTCGAAGCCGGCACCAGCGAGAGCGTCGCGTATCTGGTCGCTTGTAGCCCAGTCTTTGGCAGCCTTTGCTTTGGCGCGTAGGTCGAGCACCATATCCACCACTTTGCCGTAAGCCTCCTCGCGGGCTTCGTTGTTGGCTCCCTTCTCGCTCTTCAGTCCGAGCAGGTCGAAAGAGAAGAGGTGCATGGTGTCGGTAAGTTCCTTCAGGTCGTCGGCGGAGATACTTGCCTTATGGTCGAGTAGTGTGTTGATGACATGACAAGCCTCGAAGAGGTAGCTGATGACGAGCTGCGTTTGGAAGTCATCGTTCATGGCGTCGTAGCAGCGCTGGCGTAGTTTGCCGACAAACTCCTTCACTTGTGCGTCACTCTCCTTTGCTGCGGTGACACGCTCCAGGTTGGTTATGCCGTTGAGAAGTTTTTCCAGACCTTTCTGGCTTGCCTTCAGGGCATCGTTGGAGAAGTCCACCGTGCTGCGGTAGTGTGCGGAGAGGATGAAGAAGCGAATGGTCATGGGCGAGTAAGCCTGTTCGAGGCTATCGTGGCTGCCCGTGAAGAACTGCTCCAAGGTGATGAAGTTGCCGAGGCTCTTGCCCATCTTCTGACCGTTGATGGTAATCATGTTATTGTGCATCCAGTAGTGCACCATCTGGTCTCCTTGGGACGCAACAGCTTGAGCAATCTCACACTCGTGGTGAGGGAAGACGAGGTCCATGCCGCCGCCGTGGATGTCGAAGTGATTGCCCAAGTATTTTCTACCCATGGCTGTACATTCGCAGTGCCAACCGGGGAATCCGTCGCTCCAAGGACTTGGCCATCGCATGATATGCTCTGGTGAAGCCTTCTTCCAAAGGGCGAAGTCAGCCTGGTTTCTTTTCTCGCCGATGCCGGCAAGTTCGCGACTCTCATTGATAATGTTCTCTAAGTTGCGCCCAGAAAGGATTCCATACTTATGGTCTTTGTTGTATTTCTCGATGTCGAAGTATACCGAACCGTTACTCTCATAGGCATAACCGTTGGCGAGGATTTCCTTCACCAACTCTTCCTGTTCGATAATGTGGCCAGTAGCATGAGGCTCGATGCTTGGTGGCAGTACGTTGAGCGCATCCATTGCCTGATGGTAACGGTTGGTGTAGTACTGTGCTATCTCCATCGGCTCCAACTGCTCTAATCGTGCCTTCTTCTCTATTTTGTCATCACCCTCGTCGGCATCGTGCTCCAAATGGCCCACGTCTGTGATGTTCCTGACGTAGCGAACCTTGTATCCCAAGTGCTTGAGATAGCGGAAGAGTATGTCGAAGGTGATAGCCGGCCGGGCATGTCCTAAGTGTGGGTCACCATAAACGGTAGGTCCACATACATACATACCCACGTTGGGGGCATGGAGTGGGACAAACCTTTCCTTGGTGCGTGAGAGGGTGTTGTAGATCAGTAATTTCTGTTCCATAGCTATATGCTCCTTTACCTTATTTATATTTTACGATGCAAAGTTATAGAAAAAAATCGAATATCCTTGCAATTATTTCACAAATAGTCAATAATAAACAAAAATTGTCATAATGGGAGCTATAGACGATTACTATAGGAAGTAGCATGAAAGAGAAAAAAGAAGATAGAAAACGAAGGGAGCTTTCAGATTGTTACTGTCTTTCTTGTTTTTGTTGCCTATTTGTAACGAAATGTTTCTTTAATGTGTATTTGCGTTTACAATATGAAAGTATATCTTGTAAAGTATATAATTATTGTGTGTTATTGTGTGCAATGTGTAGCATAATGATTACTTTTGCAAGATAAAAGATGCATAAAGCTACTATAGGCACCCCTGCCGTGAATAATAAATAACAGCAACAAGGAGCAAAAGCAAGAAAGCAATGCCGATGGCAACCCCGCTACCGAATGTCAGCAGGACAAATACGAACCGTATGCAAAAGGGAAGGGAGCCTTGCAAGGCAACGGAATAAATAACCATAAGGAAAGAACAAAATTCAGGAAAGGCCTATGAATGTAAACATTAAAGATCTGACAGACAGCAGGGACACGGTTAACAAATGGATGGAACGTTTCGGTGTGCGTTTTGGCGTATATAAGAAAGGTGTATTCAAGGAACAGTTATTCCCGTTCGACTCGGTGCCGCGTATTATCAGCAAGGCGGACTGGGACTATTTGGAGCGTGGACTCCAGCAGAGGGTAAAGGCACTCAACCTCTTTTTGTGGGACATCTACCACGACAAGCGCATTGTCAAGGACGGCGTTGTTCCAGAGGAGTTTGTTTACTCCTCAAAGGGATATATGCCGGAGTGTGAAGGCATCAGCCCTGAGGGTAAGGTGTATGCACATATTGCTGGTATAGACCTTGTGGAAGGTAAAGACAACAAATGGTATGTGTTAGAGGATAACCTGCGCATACCGTCGGGAGCCAGTTATCCCATGATGGCACGTAAGATCACGCGCAAAGTGTCACCGCAGACCTTTGCCAACAATGCCGTGGCAGACAACCGTGACTATGCCGACTTGCTGCGTGATATGATGGATGACATGAATGCCAACCGCGGCATTGCCGTCATCCTTACGCCGGGGCGTTACAACTCAGCATTCTTCGAACATTCTTATTTAGCAGAGAAGACGGGAGCCACACTGGCTTATCCCGGAGACTTGTTTGTGGAGGACGACAAGGTGTATTATGCTGGCATGTACAAGGAGAAGACGAGGGTGGGGTGTATCTACCGTCGTGTGAGCGACGAATATATGGACCCCATGATGTTCGAACCGTCATCGTTGCTTGGAATCCCCAACGTGATGCAGGCTTACAAGGCTGGCAATGTAGCGCTTATCAACGCTATAGGCAACGGCGTTGCTGACGACAAGGGCATCTATTACTTCGTGCCTAAGATGGTGAAGTACTACTTAGACGAAGAACCAATTTTGCAGAATGCACCCACCTATCTGCCTTACTTCAAGGAAGACTATGACTATGTGCTGCAGAACATCCAGAAACTTGTCATCAAGGATGTGAGCGAGGCTGGCGGCTACGGCGTCGTTTTCGGAAGTGACCTTGATGCAGAGAAACTTGAAGAACTGAAGCAACTCATTGTGAAATATCCGCGGCGCTGGATAGCTCAGGAGGTGGTGGACTTCAAGGACCTCGAGCTCCTTGATGAAGGAAAACTGGTGTGGCGTAAGGCCGACTTGCGAGCCTTTGTCGTAAGCGGAAGAGATACGACAAAGGTGTGGAAAAGCGGACTGACACGCTTCTCGCGCAACCCTGACTCCTTTGTGGTCAACTCCTCGCAGGGTGGTGGCTTTAAGGACACATGGGTTATGCTGGAGGATAAATAGCAGAAAGAAGAACAAAATTGCCTATAACAAAAGACAAGATACAGACAAGACATGGTAAAAAGTGATATTATTTCGGCCACGAAGGCCAACAGACTCTACTGGTTGGGAAGATATGAGATGAGAGTGTACCTCACACTGCACCAACTCAACAAGTGTTATGACAAGATGATAGACGGCAAGCCCGATGACTACAGGTCGTTCTGGGCGCGTCTCGATGCGCAGGGCAACTATTTTACAACGGAAGAGTTTACTCTCGGTATGCTCTACGATGAGAACAACCCGAGCAGTGTCATTTCTGCCCAGAAATACGCCATGGACAATGCCATCCTCCTCAGGGAGGACATCATGTCAGAGACGCTGAGCTACCTGGAGATGAGCGTGGCACTGATGAGGAAATGTAAGTCGCTGAACGAGAAGAACCTCTCGCAACTGCAGAGCGTCATCGACTGGTCGCTTGCCTTCTGGGGCTCTGCCGAGCAACGTATACAGAACCACCGTGCCCTGAACCTCATGATGATAGGGCGCAACGTGGAAAACCTCGACATACTCATACGCTTTGGCTATCCCTTCAGGCGCATCGTGCTCGCCTATGCTTCGCTGAAGCGCTATGCCGACGGTATGGATGACATCCTGGACGACCATATCATGGCGCAACTCGACAAACTGTTGGTACAGGACAAGTTCTGCCTCGAAGACACCGATTACAAGTATAAGCTCATCAAGTATGTCAACCAGATGGTGAGGGTATGAAGAGATACATCTATTGCTATCAGACTGCCGTCAGTTTCTCAGAACCAGTGACCAACCATTCGCTCCTTCTCAGATGCCTGCCTGTCGTAGGCTCTTATATGAATGTGGAGGAGGAGCACCTCGTTGTGCCACCATCGCTGCACATGAGACGCGACACCGACCAGTTGGGCAACCGCATCGTCTATGGCGGCAATCGGGAACCACATGCCTCGACTGTCTATATCAGCACTGGCATTGTGAGTATGGCTGAATACGCCGTGGCACCAGATGCCATTCCCCTTATGGTGTACCAGCAGTCTACACCCCTTACTGCCCTTGGCGAGGAGCAGGATAGTCTGCTATGGCAACAGACAAGCAGTGCCGATACTGAGGAAACGCCCTCGGAGCTTACTTACAATAGTGTTAGAAAGCAAGCGCTCGACATCTGTCGAAGGGTGCATGCCTACGTGGCTTACTGCCCCGGAGTGACTGGTATGGATACTCCGGCTACAAAGGTGGTAGAACAGAGAAAGGGTGTGTGCCAGGACTATGCCCACCTCATGATAGCTCTCTGTCGCAATAGGGGCATGGCTGCCCGCTATATTTGTGGATTCATGGAGGGTGAGGGTGAGACGCATGCATGGGTGGAGGTGTTCGACGGCTATGGATGGACCGCCTTCGACCCGACGCATGGAACTCCCATAACATACGGTTACCTGAAAATAGCACATGGTAGGGATGCTGCCGACTGTCCTGTGAGCAGAGGCATCTATGCTGGTGGTGCTATGCAGCAGACGCAAATACATGTCATGCTGAAGGAAATATAAAAAAGAAAGACAACAAATGATCAAAACTATCTTGTCGACCGAACTGCCAATTAACGAACGGTACATGGTCAAGAAGAATGTCATCAGCAATGGTGATAGTAAGCGGAGACTATGCATCGTCACTGGCACTCACGGCGACGAACTGGAAGGGCAGATGGTGTGCTTTTTGATGGCACGTCTGCTGCAGGAAAACATAGACTTGCTCGACGGTACGGTGGAGATATATCCGGCGCTCAATCCGCTCGGCATAGACACCATACAGAGAGGAATTCCCAATTTCGACCTTGATATGAACCGCATCTTTCCAGGTGATGTCAACGGTACGATGGTAGAACAAGCTGCCTATACCATTATAGAAGACCTGAAGGGTGCAGACCTCGTGATGGATATCCACTCCAGTAACCTTTATCTGCGTGAGACTCCGCAGGTGCGTATCAATGTGCTCAACGAAGAGGAACTTGTCCCTCTTGCACAGCAGTTAGGCATTGACTTTATCTGGGTGCATGATGCCGCTACGGTGCTGGAGGCTACCCTTGCCCACTCGCTCAACTCTACTGGTACCAAGTGCCTTGTCGTGGAGATGGGTGTGGGACAGCGTATCAACCACAAGATGTGCTTCCGCCTGAGGGAAGGTATTCTCCACCTCATGCGCCAGATGGGCATGTGGAAGGGAGAGGTGGACCAGACCAAACTCTCCACGCCGATAGTCTGCAAGGGCAATCGCGTGTGCTTTCTTAATGCCGAAGCGTCGGGCGTGTTCATTACCGAACTTCGCTCGGGTATGGACGTAAAGGTAGGAGAGGAGATAGGGCAAATCGTAGAACCTCTCTCGGGTGCTATACTCAGTAGGGTGGTGTCGCCCGTAGACGGTTATTTGTTCACCATCAGGGCATACCCCATCGTCTACGAAGGTTCGCTCATGGCAAGGATTTTCGAGAGGTGATTATCCTCTCCACGGAAGGTTTTAATTTCTATTACTTCTATGAAGAAAGAGACATTGTTCGCCATGAAGTCTCCTTATCGCGACGACTTCATGATAGAAGGCTACTGCTTCGGCAGTAGCAAGAAGACTGTAGCAATAGTGGGCGCCATGCGTGGCGACGAGATACAGCAACAGTATATCTGTGCCAAAATGGTGGCTGTGCTGAAGGAACTGGAGCGCAAGGGTAGGATAACCGACGGGAAAGGCATTCTCGTCATTCCTTCGTGCAATCCTTTCTCGATGAATGTAAGCAAGCGCTTCTGGGCGATGGACGGTACGGACATCAACCGGATGTTCCCTGGTTATGACAAGGGAGAGACTACCCAGCGCATAGCAGCAGCACTCTTCGAGAAAATTAAAGACTACGAGTATGGTATGCAGTTGGCAAGTTTCTACATGCCAGGCGACTTTGTGCCGCATGTGCGTATGCTCAAGACCGGCTACGAGGATGTGGAGACGGCATCCCACTTCGGACTTCCCTTCGTCACCATCCGTAAACCGTTGCCCTTTGACACCACGTTGCTCAACTACAACTGGCAGATATGGGGATGCAAGGCATTCTCGCTCTATGCGGGCCAAACCAACTTTGTGGAGGATGCGACAAGCATACAGACTGTTGAGGCTATCCTGCGCTTCCTTGCCAAAGAGGGCATCATCAGTTACCGCGACAAGAGCGTGGGTTATTCGTCTGTGGTTCTCGACGAGGGAGAGCTCTGCAATGTCACTGCTCGTAGGGCTGGTGTCTTTAGTCGACTTGTTCCTGTGGGGATGCAGGTGGAACAGGGACAGCTCTTGGCTCGTATCATAGACCCTTATGAGGGAACCGTTATCGAAGAGGTGAAGGCACCTGTTAGTGGTACCGTCTTCTTTGAGCATAACAAACCATTGGCTTTGGAACACGCCATCCTCTTCCGTATACTCGAAGAAGAGGAGGGGATATAACAGAATATGAACTCACTATGAATCTCGTACGATTTCTGAAAGACTGGACATTGCCGGTTTCCATAACACTTGGCATTGTCATCTATTTCCTTTTTGCCTGTGTTCCTGCATTGGATCCTGTCTGCCGGTGGTTCTTGCCCGTAAGCAAACCGATACTGCCATCGTGTATGTTTCTGACTCTCTTTACGGTGTTCTGTAAAGTGGATTTCCGTAAACTGAAACCTGGCAAGTGGCAGCTCTGGGTGGCTGTGCAACAGGTCGTTTTCGTCCTGGCTGTGCTGGCACTCATCCTTGTCTTCCGTCTCAAGGGCGAACCGCTTATCCTCATGGAGGCTATCTTGGCTTGCATCATTGGGCCGTGTGCAGCAGCAAGTTCGGTTATCACGGCAAAATTGGGTGGCAGCATGGAGCAAATGACCACCTATACCTTTATCTCCAACTTCATCACCGCAGTCATGATACCCGTCTGTTTCCCTCTCATAGAGAAGGGACACCACATCACTTTTTGGGCGGCTTTTGCGGGCATTCTCTATCAGGTGAGCATCGTGCTCGTGGCTCCTATGGCATTGGCTTTTGTAGTAAAACACTTCATGCACGGACTGCACCGACGCATCGTGAGCATCAAAGACTTGGGCTTCTATCTCTGGGGAGGTTCCCTCATCCTTGTGGCGGGCACCACCATGCGCAATATCATGCATGCAAATACCTCTTTTACCTTTATCTGTGTCATTGCTCTCCTCGGACTGCTACTCTGCATAGTCCAGTTTGCTACCGGGCGCTTCATTGGTCATTATTTCGATACGGTTGTAGAGGCTGGTCAGGCTTTGGGGCAGAAGAACACACCTTTTGCCATCTGGGCAGCTACCGCTTATCTCAATCCGCTTTCTACTGTAGGCCCAGGTTGCTACGTCTTGTGGCAGAATCTCATCAATTCCTTCGAATTGTGGCATTATCAGCACAAGAAGAGTAATGACTGATAGTCAGGTGAGTATGCAGCTAAAAGGAGTTGTGTGAGAAGGAAATGAGAACGATTAAAAGGATCTATTCGACATCTAAACAAATTCACAAAAAGTGTGTGATTTGTCGCTTGTTTATAATAATGATGCCAAATGTATATGGTTTTTTAAGTACAAGGGAATTCATAGTGCCATAATTGCTTCTCTGGCCTTCGGAGAGCTTTCTTTTGTCTTCCTATGGCGTAGTATTGCCCTTTTTAGAACAAAGTATTGCTCTTCTTGGAGCAAAAAACTGCCTCTTTGGGAGCAAAGAACTGCTGTTGCTGGGAAAAACGTCATGCTTTGGATGAAGGGGAATGGGCAGATAGCTTTGGAAAGAAAAGTTCTTGCTTTTTACCCTTCATGATGGTGCAAAAAACGAAAATATGCCGATAGTATAGCTAAAAGTCAAAAAAAATGGACTTTTAGATGTACTATCGGTATATTTTGACTTTGCGCAGCCTATTTGCTGATATAGTTAGGAGGTAGAGGTGAGCAAAGAAGAGATGGGATTAGTGTGCCTTTACTCTTCTTTTCTTGCACTCAGCCCTCTTCTGGTAAACTACTTTTTCTTCTTCTTGTAAGAAGTTGCTTTGGAGGCTTTTGCTGCCGTTGCAGTTGTCTTCTTGGCATCAACGGTAGTGTTGGCAGACTGTTTCTCATCAGTCTTGGCAGGTTCTTTCACCTCTGGCTTTACGATGCTAACGAGTTCGAGGTCGAAAACGAGGGTAGAGTAGGGAGGTATCTGTCCAGCTCCACGCTTGCCGTAAGCCAATTCCTGTGGGATATATATCTGCCACTTGCTGCCTACAGGCATCATGGTAAGTGCCTCTGTCCAACCCTTGATGAGGCGCCCTGCATGGAACTTGTCCGTCTTTGCGCCATTGTGCTTAGAGGTGGCATCAAAGACAGTTCCGTCAGTAAGACGACCTTCATAGATAACCTCCACCTCGTCAGAAGCCTTAGGAATCTCTCCGTGTCCCTCGGTTAACACCTTGTACTGCAGACCGCTTGGGAGAACCTTCACGCCTTCCTTCTTGGCGTTTTCTGCGAGCCATTTCTTGCTGCTACCAGAAAGTGCCTCAGTCTTGTACTCGTCAGCTTTGGCATCTGTGAAGAAAGTAGTGTCGTTGGACAGAGATGCCAAGAAACCCTTGTTGAAGAGTGCGATGTCAATGCTGTCCTTGGTGGAGGCAAACTCCTTCTTGACAGACGGGTAGATGCGACTCTCTACCATCTTGGCAATAAGGACACCAGCGGCATGGGCAACGTCTTGCGGTGTGTTGTTGTTGCTGAAAGCCTCTTCATAGCCTTTTACGAAGTCTGCCATGTAGGCAGTATCTACTTGGTAGGACTGCTGGAGGAAGGGAATCAGTCCGCGAGTGGCTCCTACACCCGTAGCATAGCTTAGGGAGTCGGAGGTTGTTTTTAACGTGACAGGAGCAATAACAGTTTTAGAGCTCTTGCCTTTCTTTTTGTCTGCGGCACTTGCCGTAAACAAAGAAGCACTCGCCACGAGGACGAGTGCTGTCAATGTCAGTTTGTTCATATCTTGAAAATGTCCTCTGTTGAGTTCATAAAAATCTTGTCTTGTTTCAAGTATACGCGCTTATTTTCCGCCGATACCAACAAGTTCTATCTTGAAGATAAGTGCAGAGAAAGGCTTGATGTCACCCTGGTTGCGGTCGCCGTAAGCGCGATCCTGAGGGATGTAAACCTCCCAAACAGAACCGACGGGCATACGAACGAGAACATCAGTCCATCCCTTGATAACCTGGTTGACGCGAAGGTCTACAGGAGCATTGCGCTTGTAAGAAGAGTCGAATACCTTGCCGTCGAGCGTCTTGCCCTCGTAGTGTACCTTTACCATAGAAGTGTCTTTTGGCAAAGCGCCATTGCCTTCCTTGATAACCTTGTACTGAACGCCAGAAGGCAGTGTTACTACGCCTGGCTTCTTCTTGTTGGCAGCAAGGAACTTCTCGCCAGCAGCCTTGTTGGCACCATACTGTTTCTCCATAGTCTTAGACTTCAGAGACATCATCTTTGCCTGAGCCAATTGCTGAGCCTGCTCAACGGTCATCAGACCTGGCTTAGCTGTAGTACCAGTGATGAAACCAGCCATGAAGTTCTTCATGGAGATGGTCTGAGTAGAGTCCTCACCGAAGATCTCGTGGTTGATACCATTGATCATCTGGTTGCTGATCTGCTGACCAATCTGAATACCAGCATAGTATGCAGCCTTCTTCTTGTCATCGCCAGCATTGGCGGCATCGTTCATACCCTTGATGAAGTCATCCATATAGGTTGTGTCAACGCCCATACGCTCTACCATAAACTCCTTCAAACCCTGAGACTGGGACATACCCATGGCATAGCTCAGTGTGTCTACTTCGTTCTTGAGGTCTGCCTTGGGGGTAGAATTGCCACAAGCTACAAATGTAGCTGCAGCGCAAGCCATCATGGCTCCGAAAAACAACTTTTTCATTCTTTTCCTTTATTTTGTTTTTTAATCTTCTTATTGTGTGCAACAAGTGCTTATTGTTACTTGACAGCAACCAACTCTACGTCGAAAATCAAGGTAGAGTAGGGAGGGATGGCTGCACCAGCACCTCTTTCGCCATAACCCAACTGGTAAGGAATGAAGAAACGGAACTTGGCACCCTCGCTCATGAGCTGGAGACCTTCTGTCCAACCTGCTATCACCTGGTTGAGTGGGAAAGTGGCTGTCTCGCCGCGGTCGTAGGAACTGTCAAACTTAGAGCCGTCGATAAGTGTACCTTCGTAGTGGCACTCCACTTTGTCTGTTGCCTTAGGCGACTTGCCGTTGCCCTCGCGCAGTACCTGGTATTGCAAACCGCTCTTGGTTGTGATGATGCCTTCCTTCTTGGCATTCTCGGCAAGGAACTGCTCACCGGCAGTCTTGGCTACTTTACCCTTCTCGGCAGCTTCTGCCTGTGCCTTTGCCTCTTTCTCGGCGAAGAAGTTCTGTACCAACTGCTGAGCCTCTTGGTCTCCAAGCTTCACATCGCCTGAGATGGCGTCCTTTATAGCCTGTGCAAAGTCATCGATATTCAGTGATTCTGCACCCATAGATGCAAGCTGGCGGCCTATGCCGATACCCAAAGCGTAACTTACTTTGTCCATAAAATGTCTGTCTTTCTGTGTTATTATTAAAAGTGTGTTGTAAAACGGATGCAAAGATAATATTTTTCTTACTCATAGCGATGCTATTTGCGGAAAAATTGCTATTTTTGTGCATTGTTAATAATAAGTATACGCTTAATAACTGGTTAGATTATGAAGAAACTTGTATTTTTGACTGGTGCCGGTATGTCGGTTGAGAGCGGATTCAAGACTTTCCGCGGTAATGATGGACTTTGGGAAAATTATCCCGTAGAGCAGATTGCTACCCATGAAGGGTGGTTGGCTGACCCTACCTTGGTGACTAACTTTTACAACATGTTGCGTAAGAAGCTCTATGCCGCTCAGCCCAACGAGGGACACCGGCTTGTAAAGGAGCTGGAGAAATGTTATGACGTGACAGTCATTACGCAGAATGTGGACAACCTCCATGAGAAGGCAGGGTCGAAGAATGTCATTCACTTGCATGGAGAACTTGCCAAGGTATGTTCCTCTGACAGTCCTTATGACGAGCGTTATGTCCGCGAACTGCCTGAGAATGACTGTGAGATAGAACCTGGTACCAAGGCGGAAGATGGTAGTCTGCTGCGCCCGTTTATCGTCTTTTTTGGTGAGAGTGTGCCTATGATAGAGCCTGCGGCAGAGGCTGTGATGAATGCTGACATCTTTGTCATCATTGGAACGTCGCTCAATGTCTATCCTGCAGCGGGTCTCATAGCCTATACAAAGCCTCATGCCCCTGTCTATCTCATCGATCCAGGAGCAGTCAATGCCAACGGAAACCGGGATGTAAAGCACATCATGAAAGGGGCTTCAGAGGGTATGAAGGAATTGGTGGAAATTCTTGGGTGCAACCTAAAATGACGGATTATTTTTCCGTCATTTTGGTACCCATTCTTGCCTCGGCAACATTGACAACGAAGTCGCCCAATTTCTCGCACTCCTGAATGATGTCCATGTACATGGTACCTACACCATAAGTGTAGAGATGGTTGTCTACATCGACAATGTTCTGGTTGCGCAACTGGTTGCGGTAATTGTTGATTTCGGTCTCGATGTTGAAAGTGCGGTTCATGTCGAGCGTATGGCGCTCGTGTATAAACATATAAACCATCTGCGAGAGGGCATCGTCCACCAGTTTGAACATCTGGTGGATGTTGCTATACTGCTTCTCAGTGAAGTCCTCCTTGTTGGCAGCCTTGCGCTTGATGGTGCGCGCAATGTTGTAACAGCTGTCACCAATACTCTCTATCTCAGAAATTTCGCGGAGCATGGCGCGAATCTTCGCTTTTGTCTCGTCACTGAGGTGAGCGTCACTCACCTGGTCGAGATACTTGGCTATCTCAATCTCCATGTTGTCAGAGATACCCTCATATTTCTCAATACGGTTGTAGAGTTTCTCAAATGCCTTTTCGTCCTTTGTCTGAAGCAGTTCTGTTACGAAAGTGAACATACGCTGTATGCGCTCTCCGAAACTGCTGATCTCCTTCTGAGCCTCGAAGACAGAGAGTTCTGGTGTCTTCATGATGCCAGTCTGGATAAAGCGCAGACGGAAGTCTTCGTCGTCCTTTTCAGCCTTGGGCTTGATGATGCTGCATACTACCTTCTCTATCTGTGGAATAAACCAGATGAGTATTCCCGTGTTGCAGACATTGAAACAGGTATGGAAAGCAGCCAGTACGATGGGCAGGATAGTTGCCTTCTGTGCTGTGGTCAGATTGCTGTCGGGGTTGTAGCCTACCAATGAGCATACAAAGTTGACGAAGGGATAAAACAGGCAGAGCACCCATACGACGCCAAAGACATTGAAAACCAAGTGGGCAAGGGCGGCACGGCGTGCCTGTGCGTTGGCTCCCAAGGCGGCAAGGTTTGCTGTTGCTGTTGTTCCGATATTCTCACCCATCACAAGTGCAATGCCAAGATAGATAGGTAGGACTCCCGTAGAGCAGAGCAGGATGGTGATGGCCATGACGGCAGCAGAGCTCTGTACGATACAGGTGATGAGTGTACCTATGAGGAGGAAGATGACAATCGTGATGTGACTCTTTGTGTCGAAAGAACTGAAGAAATGAATGACCGAAGGGTTGTGCTCCAGGTCGAGTGACTTTCCTGCGTTGCTCAGTAATACGAGCGAGAAGAAAAGGAAAGCAATACCAAATAAGAAGTCTCCGATGTATCGACGTTTCTTGCTGTATATCAGCATGATGCCGAGGAAGAAGGCTGGGAATACCACAATGGTAAGGTCTACGTTGTAGCCGAGAGACATAATCCATGCGGTAAGTGTTGTACCGATGTTGGCTCCCATGATGACGGAAATCGCCTGTGCTAAAGTGAGGAGACCGGCATTGACGAAGGAGACCGTCATGACCGTTGTCGCCGATGAACTTTGTACTGCACAAGTAATAAATGTACCTGTGAGCATGCCCGTGAGGCGATTGGTCGTCATTGCGCCCAGAATGTGTCGTAACTGTGATCCTGCCATCTTCTGTAACGCTTCGCTCATGACCTTCATACCGTAGATGAGCAAAGCCAAAGAGCCGAGGATCTGAAAGAATATCACCAGATAACTGCTTGTATCCATATATGTCTTTGTTGAAGAAATGTCTGTTACAATTCGGTTGCAAATATACTAAAAAACCTTTTCTTCAAAAAACTTTTTGTGAACGGATGCTAAATTTGTAACACGATTTAACATCTTCGAGTGGATGTGAAGAGCTGCGGCATACATCGCAAATGAGTTTTTGAATATTGGTAGAAGACCGTCTTAATACCATTTTAACGGGTTTTTAATGAATTTTATGCCTTTCGGAATTGCTTTTCTCGCTTTTTTTTCGTTTCTTTGCCATATGAATAAAGAAGGCGTGTGTCCTTCGGCTGTTTATCAAGAAAAATGTGGGTGTACTGTAGTCAGTGGCATCCTTACCAAAATCAATATAATATGGGAAAAGGAAAGAAAGGCGGCAAGAGAATGAACAAGGCGCAGCTGACGGAAAAGCTGCAGGAGTTCTTTGCTGGACAACCGGGCGTAACGCTCAGTTTCAAGGAGATATTCCGTAGTTTACACCTGGATACGCATCCCCTTAAGATGCTTGCCATCGACATCATGGAAGAGATGGCATGGGATGACTTCCTTGTGCAGGTTACTGACAGTTCGTATAGGCTCAACCAGAGTGTGCAGGTGATGGAGGGTAAGTTTGTGCGCAAGTCAAACGGAAAGAACTCTGTCATCCCTGAAGGAAGTGAGAAGCCTATCTTCGTGTCGGAGCGCAACTCCATGGGTGCTCTCAATGGTGATAAGGTGGAGTTTACTTTCTTGGCAAGGCGTAAAAACCATATCAAGGAAGCCCAGGTCAACAAGGTGTTGGAACGCGCCAAAGATACCTTCGTGGGACGGCTCAAGGTAGACAAGGATATTGCCTATTTGGTAACTCCTGGTGATGTCTTTGCCTATAACATCATTATACCTAAGCGCAAGCTGAAGGGTGGTAAGACCGACGACAAAGCGGTGGTACGCATCGTGGAATGGCCTAATGGAGAGAACAAGAATCCTATCGGTGAGGTAGTAGATGTGCTCGGACAGACGGGTGACAACGATGTAGAGATGAATACCATCTTGGCCCAGTATGGATTGCCGTACACTTATCCCAAGAATGTGGAGGATGCAGCCAATAAGATTACTGGCGAAATCACAGCAAAAGACCTGGCTGAGAGGGAGGACTTCCGCAAGGTGTTTACCTGTACTATTGACCCGAAGGATGCCAAGGACTTCGATGATGCTCTTAGTATTCAGAAACTTGAAAACGGCAACTGGCAGGTAGGTGTACATATCGCTGATGTCTCGCACTATGTCGCAGAGGGAAGTATCATTGACAAGGAGGCTGTAAAGCGAGCCACGTCTGTCTATTTGGTGGACCGTACCATCCCCATGTTGCCGGAAAGACTCTGCAACTTTATCTGTTCGCTTCGCCCCAATGAGGAGAAATTGGCCTATAGTGTCATCTTCGAATTGGACAACAATGCGGAGGTCAAGAATTACCGCATCGTCCACACGGTCATCGAGAGCGATCGGAGATATAAATATGAAGAGGTGCAGCAACTGCTCGAAGACAATGGGGTAGTGGACGGAACTGGTGAACCAGCTCCTGCCGAGACCCCAGCTCATCCTTACCAAGGCGAGAATGCCTTGCAACTCATCACGCTCGACAGGTTGGCTAAAAAACTGAGGGCTGCAAGGTTTAAGAACGGTGCCGTGAAGTTTGACAGGGAAGAGCTGCATTTCGATGTCGACGAGAAGGGTAAGCCTGTGGCTTGCTATTATAAGCGTTCGAAGGATGCCAACAAACTGGTTGAGGAGTTTATGCTCCTTGCCAACCGTACGGTGGCGGAGAGCATCGGCAAGGTGAAGAAGGGAAAGAAGGCGAAGACACTGCCTTACCGTATTCACGACAATCCAGACCCGCAGAAGTTGGAAACGCTCCGTGAGTTTGTTGTCAAATTCGGTTACAAGATGAAGACGGAGGGCACAAAGGGCGCCACGGCGAAAAGCCTGAACAAGTTGATGTCCGACTGTGAAGGAAGACCGGAAAACAACCTCATACAGATGGTGGCTCTGAGGGCAATGATGAAGGCAAAGTATTCTGTGCATAATATCGGGCACTTCGGTTTGGCATTCGACTATTATACGCACTTCACATCTCCCATCAGGCGCTATCCAGACACGATGGTGCATAGGTTGCTTACCAAATATGCAGCTGGTGGAAGAAGTGCCAACGAGAAACATTACGAGGAGTTGTGTGAACACTGTTCTGACATGGAACAGACGGCACAGAATGCAGAGCGTGACTCTATCAAGTATAAAATGGTGGAGTTTATGGGTGACAAACTTGGAATGGAGTTTGATGCCCATATCAGTGGCATCACTTCCTATGGAATCTATGCGACCATTGACGAGAACCACTGCGAGGGAATGGTGCCTATGCGCGACATGGCTGACGACTACTATGACTTTGATGAAAAGAACTTCTGCCTTGTTGGTCGTCGTCACCATAATAAATACCAGTTGGGTGATGCCATACGCATCAAGGTGGCTCAGGCCAATCTTGAGAAGAAGCAGCTCGATTTCTCCCTTGCTGGTGACTCCGCTCCTGTAAGAAAGAGTAAACCTCTTCCATCCTCTGCATCGAGAGGAAAGGATGGAAAGAGAAAGACGCGCCATCACCGCAAGGGTAAATGATGCGTCTTACTTTAGAATACTTATAAGCAAACGTCTGTCAATGAGCCTCTAACCAGTTGCTGCCCCATCCGGCATCGGCGATTAAGGGTACTCGTAATTGGCAGGCGTTTTGCATTTCTTCGACAACGATTTTCTCCACCTGTTCCTTTTCTTCTGGATAGACGGAGAAGTTGAGTTCGTCGTGCACCTGGATAATCATTTTGCTCTTGATGCCTTCTGCCTTGAAGCGGTTGAAGATGCGCACCATTGCGACCTTGATGATGTCGGCCTCAGAACCTTGGATGGGGGCATTGATGGCATTGCGCTCGGCAAATCCGCGTACCGTTCCGTTGTGGCTATTGATGTCGGGTAGGTAACGGCGACGATGGAAGAGCGTCTCGGCATAGCCTTTCTCACGTGCCATCTCCTTGGACTTCTCCATGTATGCCTTCACGCCAGGGAAGGTGCTGAAGTAGTCTTCAATGATTTGTTTCGCTTCTTTGTTGTCGATGTTCATGCGCTGGGCGAGTCCGAAGGTAGTGATGCCGTAGATGATACCGAAGTTGGCTGTCTTTGCCTTTTTGCGCTGGGCGTCAGTTACTTGCGAGATGTCTTCGTGCCATATCTTTGCCGCTGTAGCTGCATGGATGTCACTGCCTTCACGGAAGGCTTCCACCATGTTGGCATCCTCGCTCAGGTGCGCCATGATGCGGAGTTCTATCTGCGAGTAGTCTGCAGAGAAGAACAGACACCCTGGCTCGGGAATGAAGCATCTTCTGATCTCCTTGCCATCGTCATCCCTAACGGGAATGTTCTGGAGGTTGGGGTCGCTTGATGAGAGTCGTCCTGTAGCCGTTATGGCTTGGTTGAAGGAGGCGTGAATATGCCCAGTGCGCTGGTTGATGAGCTTGGGAAGGGCGTCTATGTAGGTGCCTAAAAGTTTCTTCAGTCCTCTGTGGTTCAGTATCTCGTCGATGATGGGACTCTTTCCGCGCAACTGTTGTAGCACTTCCTCATTTGTCACATATTGTCCCGTCTTGGTCTTCTTGGGCTTTTCGACGATTTTCATCTTGCCGAAGAGAATCTCGCCAACCTGTCTTGGTGAGGCGATATTGAACGTCTCACCAGCCAGTTCATAGATGTGCTGTTCTATCTCTGCCAGTCGTTCGGTCATCTTCTTCGACGTTGCCTTCAAAGTTTCGGTGTCTATGCATACTCCGTTTGACTCCATGTGGGCGAGGACAGGCACGAGAGGCATCTCCACTTCCCAGAACAGTTCTTCGCAACCGATTTCCTTCAACTTGGGTTCTAATATGTTTTTCAGTCGAAGGGTAATGTCTGCATCTTCTGCAGCATACTCGTAAACTTCTGTTGGGGATAGGTCGCGCATCGATTTCTGTCCTTTCCCCTTCGGACCTATCAGTTCTTCGATGTGGATGGTCTGGTAGTTGAGGTACACTTCTGCGAGATAGTCCATGTTGTGATACAACTCAGGCTGGATGAGGTAGTGGGCTATCATCGTGTCAAACATCTTACCTTTGAGTTCTACTCCATAGTTCAGCAATACTTCGTAGTCGTACTTGATGTTCTGACCAACTTTTAGTATTTCTGGATTTTCATAGAGTGGTTTAAAGATGTTTACGATTTTTAAGGCTTCTTCACGATTGGCAGGGATTGCCACGTAATAAGCCTCTTTTTCCTTAATAGCGAAGCTCAAACCAACCAATTCTGCGTCAATAGCAGAGGTAGATGTGGTCTCTGTATCTAAACTGAGAATTTTGTTTGTCAATAAAATGGAATATAATTCCTTTGCTTTTTCCACTGTATCAACGAGTTGATAGTTGTGTACTGTGGTTTTAATGCTCTCAAAATTCGCATTTTTTTGTTCTTCTTGCCCATCGCCCGTGTTTTCGGCAAACAAATCAAGTTCAAGATTTGTGGTTGTTTGCTTTTGTTTGCTTTTTTTAAGAATACGGTTCGCAAAGGATTTGAACTCCAATTCAGCAAAGATTTCTTCCAACTGTGCTTGGTCGGGTTCTTTGAGCTTTAGGTCTTCTGTGGAAAGAGTCAATGGGACGTCGGTTCGGATGGTGGCAAGGAACTTTGACATCTTGATATCTTCGACAGCGGCTTCCACTTTTTCTTTTTGTTTGCCTTTGAGCATAGCCGTGTTGGCAATGAGGTTTTCTACACTGCCAAATTGGTTGATGAGTTTTGCGGCTGTCTTTTCTCCTACGCCAGGACATCCAGGGAAATTATCAGCAGAGTCTCCCATCAGCGCCAAGAGATCTATGACCTGGAGTGGGGTAGAGATGCCGTATTTCTCGCATATCTCTTTTGTGCCGAGAGTTTCATAGCCTCCTCCGTGCCTCGGTCTGTACATATAGATGCCTTCGTCTATCAGTTGCCCATAGTCTTTGTCGGGGGTAAGCATGTAGGTCTCTATGCCTTCGTGGGCAGCGGTCTTCGCCCATGTGCCAATGATGTCATCTGCCTCGAAACCGTCCACTTGTAGTATGGGGATGCGGTAAGCCTCCAGTATGCGCTTGATGATGGGCACAGACTGCTTGATGTCCTCGGGTGTTTCTTCTCGTTGAGCCTTGTAAGCGGGATAGGCTTCGTGACGGAAGGTCTTCCCGTGGTCGAAGGCAACGGCAAGGTGAGTGGGTTGTTCCTTGGTTATAACTTCATTGAGTGTGTTGCAAAAGCCCATGATGCAAGAGGTGTTCAGCCCCTTCGAGTTGATACGTGGGTTGTGTATAAACGCATAATAAGCTCTGTAAATCAGGGCATACGCATCTAAAAGAAATAGCTTCTCCATATAATTATTATTTTTATCGCGTAAAATTACTAAAAATTTGCCACATTTCGCGAAGAATTGATTAATTTTGTATCAAAAATAAGAAATCAATGGATTATTTATCTCTCATCAAACAACCCATAGAAGCGGAACTTGCTGATTTTGTTGATTTGTTTAACAAGTCTTTGCAACATTCCGATGGTCTTCTTTCACAAGCTCTTGACCACATCCGTATGCGTTCAGGAAAACGCATGCGCCCTATGCTGATATTATTGATGACCAAGAATTTTGGCAAGATAAGTGCTGTGACGCAACATTCCGCAGTAGGACTTGAACTGCTTCATACTGCCTCCTTGGTCCATGATGATGTGGTGGATGAGAGTGCTGAGCGTAGAGGTCAGGCAAGTGTCAATGCTACTTATAATAATAAGGTGGCTGTACTTGTGGGAGATTATATCCTGTCGACGGCTTTGCTTCATGTTTCTTATTCTCATTCTGAGGATATCGTTCGTTATCTTGCCGAGTTGGGCAGAACTCTCTCTAACGGTGAGATACTTCAGTTGAATAGTGTTAGCAATGTAGAGATATCTGAAGATGTTTATTATCAAGTGATTAAGCAAAAAACAGCAGCCCTGTTCGAAG
This sequence comes from Firmicutes bacterium CAG:103, assembly GCA_963600865.1. Taxonomy (GTDB): domain Bacteria; phylum Bacteroidota; class Bacteroidia; order Bacteroidales; family Bacteroidaceae; genus Prevotella. The sequence continues at coordinate 1,643 of CAVCDC010000009.1, read as the reverse complement.
CTTGCGCTGGTATTGGTGCAATGTCGGCAGGTGCGTCTGAGATGCAGATTGCTGAAGCAAAGCGCTTTGGGCAGAATTTAGGCATCATATTTCAGATACGCGACGATATTTTTGACTATTACGACTGTAAGGATATAGGGAAACCTACTGGTAATGATATGCTTGAGGGTAAGCTGACGTTACCTGTTATCCATGCTCTGAAGTCGACTGGCGACAATGAGATGCTGACGCTTGCAAGGAAGGTGAAAGCTCGTGACATCAAGCAGGAGGAAATCAATAGATTGGTAGAGTTTACGAAAGCTAACGGTGGAATAGAATATGCGGACAAGTGTATGTGGGATTATCATGCAGACTGTATGAGTTTCTTGGATGCTTTCGTGAAAGATAAGGAAGTCTATGATGCTTTGAAAGCTTACTTGGATTTTGTCATAGAGCGCAAAGCGTAATTTATAAGTTAGAGCGGATGAAGCTTTAAACATGATATATAGAAAATAAAAGGCTGGTTCACACCATGAACCAGCCTTTTGTCTTCCTTGTGGGGTAGTATTGCTAAGTGGGGGGGACTCCACCCTTATTTTTTTGCTTAGAAATACTTGACTTCTTTGCCTAAAATCTCGCTCAGGAGGAGGTTGGTAAGGCGTGAAGTGCCGAGACGCAACCACTGGTTGGTGAGCCATTTTTCTCCCAAAACTTCTTTAACGATTGTATAGTAGACTACTGCGTCGTGAACAGTGTTAAGACCACCAGCAGGCTTGAAACCAATCTGGATTCCTGTCTTCTCATAGTAAGCCTTGATGGCTTGGCACATCACGTAGGCAGCCTCTGGAGTTGCGGAAACCTTCTCCTTGCCTGTTGAGGTCTTGATGTAGTCAGAACCTGCATACATTGCGAGGACAGAAGCCTTCATGATGTTGCTGCAGTTCTTCAAGTCGCCGGTCTCTAAGATACACTTCATCTTATGGTCGCCACATACTTCCTTCAACTGCTGAATGTCATCGCAGAGACCTTCATAGTCTTCGCTGAAGAACTTACCTACAGGCATTACGATGTCGACCTCTGTAGCGCCGTCTTTGATGGCAAGAGCGGTCTCGGCTACCTTCACCTCTATAAATGTCTGTGATGATGGGAAATTACCGCTTACAACAGCTATTTCTACACCGTCTACCTCTAAACTTTGGCTGATAAGACCAGCAAAGTTAGGGTAGGTGCATACGGTTGCCACGTGGGGCAGGTCAGGATAGTCTTTGGCAAACTTGTTCACCTTTTCGATCATGCTAAGGATGCTCTCCTCGGTATCCTCAGTGTGAAGAGAGGTCAATTCCACGCTTCCAAGAAGGAATTTCTTCACTTCCAAGGTGTTGTTTTCTGCTACTTTCTCGTCGAGAATTTTCTTCACTTCAGCAGCAACTTCCTCGTCTTTAAGGTCGCAATTGTACTGCTTCAGAGTTGCCAAATACTTGTCGTCTGACTCATTGTATTGTGCTTGTTGCTGTGCAAGCACTTGGTCTTTGATGCTACTCATTCTTTATGATGTTTAATTATTAATGTTTAGTTCTTCGTTTTTCGTTTTTCGTTTTTCGTTCTTCGCTCTTCACTCTTCACTCTTCGTTCTTCACTCTTCACTCTTCGTTCTTCACTCTTCA